>DATMZL010000116.1:0-2059 GCA_035607075.1 Polyangia bacterium | reverse complement strand
CTGACGAAGGCGACCTCGATGTCGATGGCCGACCGGCAGTGCTCGTCCTACGACAACGAGGCGACGAACTTCGGCGACAGCGCGCAGAACTCGTACAGCTACGACAACTCGCGTGCGTTCGTGGCCGGTTCGTTCATCTGGGCCGGCTTCGACTATATCGGCGAGCCGACGCCCTATTCGTCGTGGCCGTCGAAGAGCTCGTACTACGGCGCCATCGACACGGCCGGGTTCTTCAAGGACGTTGCTTACTTCTACAAGAGCCGCTGGACGACGGCGCCGATGGTCCACATCCTGCCGCACTGGAACTGGACGGCCGGCACGACGGTGACGGTCTACGTTTACAACAACTGCGACAGCGTCGAGCTGTTCCTGAACAACACGTCACAGGGCTCGAAGACGATGGGGACGGCGCAGCGCCTCGAGTGGAGCGTGGCGTGGGCGTCCGGCACGCTGCGCGCGGACTGCAAGGTCGGCGGCAGCGTGGTCGCCACCGATCAGATGCGGACGGCGGGCGCGGCCGCGCGCGTCGCGATGTCGGCCGACCGGTCGACGATCAACGCCGACGGCCGGGATCTGGTGTTCATCACGGGCGACGTCGTCGATACGAACGGCGCGATCGTTCCGACCGCGGAGAACTCCGTGACCTTCTCGGTATCAGGGCCCGGCCAGCTCGTCGGCGTCGACAACGGCAATCCGATCGACACGGCGTCGTACAAGGGAACCAGCCGCAAGGCGTTCAGCGGCAAGGTGCTGGCGATCGTGCGATCGACCGGCACGGCCGGGACGATCACGATAAGCGGAAGCTCGTCCGGGCTGACGATCGATCCGGTCAGCGTCAGCGCGCGCTGAAGTTCGCGTTTCTCTCGATTCACTCTCATTTGTGGCGCGCAGCGATCGCTTCGTAAGGCGCGGGAATTTGTTCTTTCACGTCGCTGCGCTCCGGCTGAGGTCGGCAGCGGCAACGCTATTTCTTTTAATTCGCGACTGGGCCACCCTCAGGAAACGCACATGACGGCAACCGCAAACTCCATCCCGGAAAGCAACGGTGCACCCTCGCTCAGCGCGACAGGCGTGAAGAAGGTGATCTTCGCGTCGTCGCTGGGCACGGTGTTCGAGTGGTACGACTTCTACCTGTACGCGACGCTGGCGCCGTTCTTCGCGGGCCTTTTCTTCCCGAAGACGAACGCGACGGCGGCGATGCTGGGCAGCTTCGTCAGCTACGCGGCTGGCTTTCTGGTGCGTCCGTTCGGCGCGCTGGTGTTCGGACGCATCGGGGATCTGGTCGGCCGCAAGTACACCTTCCTGGTGACGATCCTGGTCATGGGCCTGTCGACCGCCGCGGTCGGGATCCTGCCGACCTACGCGAAGGTCGGCTTCCTGTCGCCGGTCCTCCTCATGGTGCTGCGGCTGGCGCAAGGGCTGGCGCTGGGCGGCGAATACGGCGGCGCCGCGACCTACGTCGCCGAGCACGCGCCCGACGCGAAGCGCGGCCTGTACACCAGCTGGATCCAGACAACCGCGACGATCGGCTTCTTCCTCTCCCTGGTCGTGATAGGCGCCTGCCGCGCGAACATCGACGAGAAGGCGTTCAGCGACTGGGGCTGGCGCGTCCCGTTCCTGGTCTCGCTGGTCCTGCTGGTGGTGTCGGTCTACATCCGGCTGAAGCTGAACGAGTCGCCGATCTTTCTCCAGATGAAGTCGGAGGGGAAGGGGAGCAAGCAGCCGATCCGCGACAGCTTCGCCAACTGGCCGAACGCGAAGATCGTCCTCCTCGCCCTTTTCGGCGCCGCGGCCGGCCAGGGCGTCGTCTGGTACACGGGCCAGTTCTATGCGCTCTTCTTCCTGAGCACGACGCTGAAGCTCGACTGGAAGACGTCGTACATCGTCGTCGCGGTTGCGCTCGCGCTCGGCACCGGTCTGTTCGTCTTCTTCGGCTGGCTGTCCGACAAGATTGGCCGCAAGAAGATCATGATGGCGGGGTGCTTGCTCGGGGCCCTCACCTATTTTCCGATATTCCACGCCATGACGCACTTCGGCAATCCGGCGCTCGAAGCCTTCG
>DATMZL010001636.1:0-2355 GCA_035607075.1 Polyangia bacterium | reverse complement strand
GGCGTGGGGCCCCCGCAGGCGAGCGTCGAGGTAACGAACAGCGCAAGGTACGGGGCCAGATTCGGAACGCGCATGGTGATCTCCCTTCCCGATGGACAGTGGCCAGCGGGCGTGGCGAGGTTAGGAAAAAATTCTTCGACGCAGCGCCGCCAGGGGATCGGGCGCGGCGCGCTCGCCGGCCTCGTCGTTCCGTCGCGCCGCGACCGCGCGCGCCAGCGTCTCGAGAACGTCGAGCGCGATCGCCGGTCCCAGCCACAGCGACACCGGACCGACCGACAGCACGAAGCCGACCTCGCGCTCGCAGATGTCGACCTCTACCACTCGCCCCTTGACCGTCGATCGTCTGGAATCCATCGGCCCGTCAGTGGCGGCGAGCGACGCGCCGGTTAGGTCGTGAGTCAGGGCGGCGCGATCCGGACGCAAGCGCGACCGCCGGCTTCGAGCTGCGCGCACGCCGCGCCGGCGCAGCACGCGCCCAGCGTTGCGTCGCACGCATCGCCCGTGCTGACGCAGACCGGAACGATCGGCGCACCGTCGGCGGCGACGCAGGCGGTAGCCCCCGGCGATCCTCGACACGAACCGCTGCAGCAGTCGGCGGACGCCGCGCAGGCCACGCCGAGCGCCGCGCACTTTTCGCGGCAGGTGTAGCCGCCGGTCTCGTCGGGACGGCAGAAGCCGTCGCAGCACTGTTCCGGGACGGAGCAGGGGAAGCCGACCGCGGCGCAACCCGTTCCGGCCGGCACACACCGCATACGGCCGGGGGATGCGCCGTCGCACTTCGCGCCGGCGCAGCATTCGTCGGCCTTCATGCACAGCTCGCCGAGAACACGGCAGTGATCGGCGACCCCGTGCGGCGGCTTCGCGCAGCGGCCGACGCCCTCGGGCCCGACGTTGCAGACGCCGGAGCAGCAGGTCGCGCCCGTCGCGCAGCGCTCCTGTTCGGGCTGACAGCCGGCAGCGCGCTCGCAGCGGTTCGGTCCGCCGTCGGCGGACGGCGCGCAGCGGCCGGAGCAGCACTCCTTGTCGTCCATGCAGATCTCCAGCGCGGGCCGGCACCCCGGAAGCGCCTGACAGCGCGCGCCGCCGTCAGGCATGGTCGTGCAGCGTCCGCTGCAGCACGTGTCGCCGATCGTGCAGGTCTCGCCGTCGACGCGGCAGGCCGGCAGCAACTGGCACGCGGGCATGGCGCCTTCGGGCGCGCCGCAGGAGCGGCCGCAGCAGTCGTCGTTCTTCGCGCACGGCTCGCCGGCGGGACGGCAGGCCGGCATTCCGGGCGCGCACATGCCGGCCATACAGTTGCCGCCGCAGCAGTCCGGCGCGGCCTCGCAGGGAGCGCCTGCGGGCGCGCAACTCACGCCGCCGCAGACGCCGCCCGTGCAGGCGAGCGCGCAGCAGACGCCCGCGGCGGCGCAGCCCTGTCCGTCGGAGACGCAGCCGGTCGGGTTGGCGCAGACGAGCGCGCCGGAGCCGGCGGGATCCAGCGCGCAGACGAACGAGCAGCAGTCCGCGCCGGCGCTGCACGCCGCGCCTTCCGCGCCGCACGTCGCGCGCGCGCAACGCCCATCGACGCAGGCGCCCGAGCAGCAGTCGGTCGCGGTCGCGCAGCGGCTGTCGTTGGCGAGGCAACGGGCGGTCGGAAGCGCGCGCGGAATCGTCAGCTCGACGTCGCGCCGGCAGCCGACCGCCAGGAGGACGATCAAGATGGGAACCCTGAGAGGGTTCCCAAACCCTCCCGCGATGTTGCGCGGCGAGCAGAGCGCGCCGGCTCCACACGCGATCGCGCTCCACTCCGGCGTCAAGGCGCGCCGTTGCCGGCCAGCTTGCGCGCCGCCGCCGCACCCAGCCCGCGTGGATACTCCTCGAGGTATCGCGCCGCGAGCGTGCGCGCCCGCGCGGGATCGCCGGCCGCCTGCGCGCTCTCCATCGCGCCCAGCAACGCCTCCTCGTGCAGCGCGCCGCGCGGCGCCGCCGCCGAGGCGCGCTCGAAGTCTGTCGCCGCGGCCGCCAGGTGTCCCTGCCGGCGTTCGATCTGCGCCGCCGCGTAGAGCGCGTTCTGCCGCATCGCCGCCGGGCCGCCCCGGCGATCGAGCGCGCGGTAAGCCGCGACGGCTTCGTCGAGACGGCGCGCCTGATTCAGCGTCTCGGCGTGAAGGTAAAGGAGCTCGTCATCGCAGGCGCCGGCGCCGCGCGGGCAGCTCGCGTCGCCGGCGCGGGGCGCGCGTCGCGCGTCGGCGATCAGGCGCAGCGCGCGCTCTGGCTCGCCGGCGCGCATGCTGGCGCGGACGGCGCGCGCCGTCGCCTGGCAGGAACGCACGACGTCCGCGCAGCCCGGCGCGCGGTCGGTCTCCGCGGGCG
>DATMZL010000070.1:0-3004 GCA_035607075.1 Polyangia bacterium | reverse complement strand
GCCGGCCGTGATCGCTTTGACGTCCGAGAGCACGTCGGCGATCGGGGGCAGGGAACGGTCGACGGTCGTGCCGTCGCCGAGCTGCCCGGACTCGTTGGCGCCCCAGCAGCGGACGCCGCCGCTGTTCATCAGCGCGCACGTGTACGCGCGGCCCGCCGCGATCGCTTTCACGCCCGACAGCACGGGCGCGGCAGGCGGCGTCCCGCGGCTGGTGGTCGTACCGTCGCCCAGCTGACCGCTGGCGTTTCCACCCCAGCAGCGGACGCCACCGTCGGAGGACAGCACGCAGGTGTGCGAGCCGCCTGTCGCGACGGCGGCCGCGCCGGTCATGACGTCCGCGGCGGGCGGGCTCGGCTGATCGGGGCCGCCGCCGCCGATCTGTCCGCTGCCGTTCATGCCCCAGCACCGAACACCGCCGGTGTTCAGCAGCAGCGCGCAGGTGTGCGTGCCGCCGGCGGCGAGCGCCGCGACCGGGCACCGATCGGTGCGCTTCTTCGCTTCGACGTAGTCGAGGGCCATTTGAAAGCCGGTGCTCGCCGGGTTCTTTCCCGTCACGGTGAAGCGCAGCAGCCTTTCGCCGGGCGACGTGAACAGCGGCGTCGTGAACGGCCCCATCGAAACGAATCCCCCCGCCGCGCTGAAGCCGTCCTGCTCGCCTCCGACGTCGATCCACGGGCCCGTCGGATCGCTCGCGATCGCGATCTGGAACTTCCCGGCGTTGGCGTCGGAGCGCCCGCGGACGGTCAGATCGTAGCGGCCGGGCTCTCCGATCGGGAGCGCGTAGGTCACGAACTCGCCGGTGGCGCTGGTGGCCGTGTACATCGTGCCCGCGCCGCGGTCGTACCCGCCCGGGATCGTCACGACGGCGTGCGTGGACGGACCGACGCCGAGCACATCCATCAGCTCCGTCTGCCAGCGATCGTCGCGTTCATACGCGCCGAGGTCGCGCACCGCCGTGCCGTCGCCGTCGCCGTCGACGAGCGGATCGAACAACATCCAGTCTGCGGGCCGCTGCGGATCGATGTCGTTGATCCACGCGTCGCGCTGCTCGTCCGGCGCGTCGTCGTCCAGCGCGGCGTCGACGGCCGGACTGCCCGCGAGCAGGGGGTGGAGCGGCAGGTCGCCTGCGCCGCCCATCGGCGTCAGCCGCCCCAGGAACGGGTTGCGAACGTCGAACGTGCATCCGCCCATGTCGGTCGGCCGCGGCAGTCCCGGCGCGACGTAGATGAACGAGCCGTTCACGCAGTTGAAGACGCCGGTCGCCCGGTTCCACGCGTTGATGTTCCATTCCAGCGAGATCGAAGGGGAGAAGTTGCCCGCCACGATGCTCGAGAACACAGATATGTCGTGCGCCGTTCCGACATCCAGCGACGGTGGGTCGAACGAGATCCCGCCGCCGCTGCCGCCGGCGGTGTTGTTCGCGATCGTGCTGTTGAAAATGTGGACGTAGGTCGTCGTGGCCTCGACGAACCGCACCATCACACCGCCACCGTCGCCGTTGCTGATATTGCCGCTGATGGTCGAGCTGCGGATGAAGTCGGTGTTCCAGCCGCCGCCGAGGTAGATGCCACCGCCGTCGTCGTCCGAGATGTTGTTGACGATCGCCGAGTGGGCGACGAACACCGTGGCGCCCGCTCCTTCGGACGCGATCCCGCCGCCCTTGCCGCCATTGTGGTTCCCGTCGACGATCGAGTTGAGGACGCGCAGCGTGCTCGACTGGCTGGTGGCGGTGTGATCGCAGCCCGACTCGGGCAGGCAGGTCGCGACGAGACCGCTCGCGCGGAAGCCGGTCACGTGGGCGCGGCGCAGGCCGAGCTCGCCCTGCGTGAGGCAGGCGCCCGTTAGGGTCAAGCCAGGATCCTGCGTCAGGATCACGTCGCGCAGCCAGGCGGGCTGCGGTCCGTCCGCCAGCGAGACCAGGCAGGCCGACGACGCGTCGCGGGTGTCGACCGCGAAGCCGGCGGTCGCGGCGATCGTCGCACTACCTGTGGCGCCGTCGGCGAGGCCGATCTCGGTTCCGGGCGTGAGCCGCAGCGTCTTGCGCACCGGGTACGTCGCTCCCGCCTGGAGGATGATGCGGGTGAAGCCCTTAGGGTTGGCGCATTCGTCGACGGTCTTGCGGCCGGCCGCCGCCGCGACCGCCTCCAGGATGTCGCAGCGGCCATCCAGGCTCTCGCTGGCCAGCAATCCCGACGGTAAGTCGACGACGATGCCGTTCGCCTCACCACCGCCCTCCGTCGTGTCACTGCCGACGTCCAGGCGCGCGTCACCACCGTCCGGCCGGGCCGAGCCGCCCCCACAACCGACGAGTGCGGTCGTCAGGGCCGCGATCGCCAGCGGACGTCTAAGACGCATGCTTCCAAGCCTAACTTGCTCCCCCTCGACGGGGTAAAGACGAAAGCGCGGAACAGCGTGAGCTGAGCCGGACGGCGACGAGCTAGGCCGGCTTGACCCAGAGGGCACTCAACGTCGAGCCCGGCGCCGCGAACGGCGCCGCGGTCGACGTGTAGCCCACCGCCGGCCCGATCAGGCCCCAGAACTGGTTCACGCTGAAGCTGCCCTTCACGTACTTGTTGTGCGCAAAGCCCAGCGACTTTCCGCCGATGATCATGGCGGGCATGCTGTTGCGTTCGTGCCCAGTCGCGCGCACCTCGGTGACGTACGGAACGGCGGTGAAGTCGAGCAGGCTGTTGCCGAACCCGTCGTACGAGTTCTTCCAGTCCTTGAGGCTCTCCGCCATCTGGCGGAAGAACCACTGCTGGACCGCGAACAGGAACTGCGCGCTCGCGTTCATGCTCGTGAGCGAGGCCGACCCCTCCACGTCCGAGGTGTAGATCTTGTGGCTCTGGGGATGGTGCTGGTAGACGGTGCTCGTCTGCCCGGGGAACAGGACCTTGAAGCCGACGTGGTTCGTTCCGGGCGCCCACAGCATCGTGCCGCAGCGGACGATGTCGCAGATGAACGCCGCCTTCAGCACGGACATGTGCGCCTTGCCGACCGCGCT
>DATMZL010000960.1:0-2542 GCA_035607075.1 Polyangia bacterium | reverse complement strand
CGAAGGGATTCAGCGCCATCGCCTGCGCATTGGCTTTGATCGACACCACCTGGAGGCCCTTTAACCGCGCGCCGTCGTACAGGCGCAACGTCTCGGCTATGCGCTTTTCGCGATCGCCGGCGCCGTAGGCCGCCAGCTCGTCGGCGAGCAGCTTGTTGCCGACCTCCCGATATTCATTGAGCGACCGGTTCACGATCGTGATCAGGCGGTCGTACGCGCCGTCGTCCAGCGGCGTGATCTTTTCTTGCGGCGCGATCTTTTCCGGGAGCGTCGTGCTCATCTTCGCGTAGACCTCCGGCGTGATGCGCTCGTAGCTCTCGAGGATCGGGAAGGCGCGCGTCACCTCGCTGAAGTCGCGCGCGGCGACCTGCTGGAGCACGAAGCGCACGACGGCCTCCGGCTCCGCGAACTGGCGGGGCGCGGGCCGCCGGATGCCCGAGAGCACCGCATCCCGCAGCGCAGGTTGGTTGCCCGATGCCGACACCGGATGGCGCGCGCACGCGAGCACGAGCACCAGACAACCTCCCACCGCCCTCGCGCTGCGCGACAACATCGTCTCCGTGCCGACCTGGTACCTCGCCTCACTGCGATTGGCAAGCGGCGTCCGTGCGCCTGACGATGTCGCCGGTGATCGTCACCGGAACGCAGCCCGGCCAGGACGGCAATGCGTTGAGCAGCGGGAAGAAGTTCAGCACGGTGCATGCGTTCGAGACCGAGATCGCGAGATTCACGACCGCCTCGCCGCACGACGATGCGACTTGCACGTTGATCTCGTCGGAGATGTCGTACGTGGAAGGAACGCTCAAGGCCGAATAGGCGAGGCCGACCGGTGTGCGATGCGCGCTGAAGGCCCCCACCTTCGTCAGCGAGTGCCTGTTGTGAGCGCGGCCGGTCGTGTCGCGCACCACGCCGGAGAACGACACCGGGTAACGGGCGTTGTCGGCACGGACGGTGACGCGCGCGCCGGCGCACCCGCACGCGCACGCGAGCAGAGCACCGAGCGCCGCCATTGGAGCCAGGGCCGCGCTCTTCATGGCCGCCTCTTGTCGATGCCGGTGGGGCCCACGCTCGGCCAGGGCGCGACGCCGCAGACGCCGTTGGGGACGGCGGCGCGGCTCGCCTGGGCGTCGATCCAGGTGTTCGCGATCCCGAAGATCAGGGGCACGTGGAAGCTCCACGTACCTGCATGAACGGCCGCGACGCGAAGATCTTCGCGGCACGGATCAGCGACCGCCGTCGTCGCGGCGACGTCCAGGGGCACCGTGTCGTCCGTGATCCTGTCGAGAGCGCCGGAAGGAAACGTCGCGATGACGTACTCGCGCTCATGAACGCCGCCCGCCACCGTCGGAGGCGCCGCGACGCGGCCGGGCTCGGGCGCGCAGCCGATGCACGCCACCGGACCGAGCAAGACCGGCGTCCGCGCTTCCGAAGCGCGCAGCGTGATCGACGTGCAACCGGCAGCGGCGAGCACCGCGCCGGTGACACCAGCGATCGCCGCCGCCGTCCAGCGCGGGCTCACAGCGGCGGCACCTGCAGCGGCTCGAGCTTCGCCCGCGCCTCGATGGGAATCACGGGAACCGGGCGTTTCACGCCGCCGCTTTCGCGAAGCTCGTAGAGACCGGCGCGGTAGACGAACAGATACGCGGGCTGCCTGCGATCGCCGGGGATCCAGACCTCTCGGGCGAAGCCTTCGCTCGCCGCGGCCGGTGCGTCCCAGATCGCGAAGTGATCGCCCGCGGGATCGACCCAGTGAACGGGGAAGTCGGTCTCGACCCCGAGCGGGCTACGCTCCACGAACGAGAGCCCACCGGCACCGCGACGAAGTGCGTAGCGCGCGCAAGACGGTACCTCGCCCACGGGTTGGTAGGACACCACCGTGTCCAGCGCGCGCGCGCCCTCGTCGGTGCCGCGCCGGACGGTCGCACAGCAGAGCGTCAGCGCCACCATCGCGGCAAGACACGCACGCGCCACGCCATACTATGTGCCGATCGAACGCTGCCGCGATGCGCGCGCCGTCACTCGCGCGCCGTGATCTCGCCCGACGGCTCACTCATCAGCTCACTCTTCGGTGAGCAGCCGGCGCGTTTCTGCGGCTTCGCGCAGCGCTCGGTGCCGCAAGCAGCGAACAGCGCGCTCGCGACCAATATGGCCAGCAACCACCTCTTCATCGAACCAACGCCTGACGGACGGCGCGAGCCACCCAAAGCGGCTCACGCACGCGTCCGCCGACGCGGCGCTCTATTCGATCACGACGGTCTGGCCCGACGAACGGCCGAACGTCTCGGGGCTGTACATCTCCTCGGCCTTGGCAGGCGCGGCGATGAACGTGCCCGGCGTCGTGGCGCGGATCGTGTACGAGAACCGGTGCCCGCCTTCGGGCATGTCCATCGCGAACGCCTCGCTGCGGTTGTCGCGCAGGTTCCGGTGGTCCCAGTACGAATCCCCGACGACCGCGACCGCGCGCTCGGCGGTGGCGAGATCTGTGTTCACCGCCTCGAAGCCCGCCGGCAGCGGATCGACGAGCGCGACGTTCCAGCGCCGG
>DATMZL010000949.1:0-2818 GCA_035607075.1 Polyangia bacterium | reverse complement strand
CGCCGCCGCGCGATCCGCCGCCAGCGCCACCACCACCCCACGCGGCGCGTGCCAGCTCCGGCGGCGGCTGGAAGCGCAGCGCCGCGTTCGCCACCCGCAGCGCGTTCTCGCGGTGATCGTAGATGAAGGTCACGTTCGCCGTCATACCCGGCTTCAGCTCGAGCCCCGCGTTGCTGACGTCGATGACCGCGTCGTAGGTGACGACGTTCTGCTGCGTCTGGGGCGCGTTGCGGATCTGCCGGATCTTCCCCTTGAACGTCCGCGACGGGTACGCGTCGACGGTGAACGTCGCGTCCATGTCCGGCTTCAGCTTGCCGATGTCGGCCTCGGCGACGCTGGTGTCGACCTGCATCTTCGTCAGGTCCTCGGCGATCAGGAACAGCGTCGGCGCCGACAGCGACGCCGCCACCGTCTGCCCGACGTCGACGCTGCGCGAGATCACGACGCCGGTCGTGGGCGACACGATGGTCGTGTAATCCAGGTTCACCTGCGCCTGATGAAGCGAGGCCTTGGCCTGCTCCATGTTGCCGCGCGACGCTGTCACGTCGCCGTTCGCGGCGCGCATCGTCGCCCGCGCCGTGTCCAGGTCCGCCTGCGCGATCGCCTTGCGGTCGAACAGCGCCTGCGACCGCTCGTACTGCGCCTTCGCGTTCTCCGCCTGCGCCTCGAGCTTGGCGACCGTGCCCTGCGCCGCCACATAATTGGCGCGCGCCGACTCCAGCGCCGCGGCGAACAGCGACGGTTCGATCTTCGCGATCACCTGGCCCTTCTTCACGGGTGAGTTGAAGTCGACGTTGATCTGCTTGATGCGCCCCGAAACCTGCGTGCCGACCTGGACCGTGACCAGCGCCGACAGCGTTCCGGTCGCGGTCACCTTGGCGGTGATCGGGCCGCGATCGATCGCGACCGTCTCGAAGCGCGGCCCCGCGTTCGCGGCCGCGTGCTGGCGCCACTTCCAGACGCCGACGCCGGCGCCCGCCAGCATGCCCAGCCCGAGCAGAATCCAGAGCGGTTTCGTCATGCGTTCAGTCGGTGGTGGACCCAGGTCATCCCGCTGAAGTTATGCGGGTTTTGTCCGCGCGCAAAGCCAGAGTCGCCGGAATAGTCGATGTAGACTCGCGGCCCGCGTTCGAGGGAGGTGGGCTTGTCCGACATCGTTTCGTCCCATGTGATGTTCCATCCGAAGGAGCGCCGGCTCTGGGTGCTCGATTTCAAGGCGAACGCGCTCCTCGCCGTCGACGGTGACACCGTCTCGGAGATCGCGTCAGGTGAGAAGCTCGTCTCCGGTTCCGTCGAGCACGACGTCAACCTGAACGACCGGGGGCTGTATTTCGACACGGTGCGGGAGCGGCCGATCCTCTGGGTCAGCACCTTTCGCCGGCAGCGCGTTCTCGATCTGTTCGTCCATGACGGCACGAGCTTCGTTCCGCTCGCGCAGACGGCGGGCGTGGCCCCCGCCTCCTCCGACGCCTTCGCGTTCGATCCGGTCCGCGGCGTGCTCGTGCACTTTCTCGGAAAGGACGACACGCGGCCGCAACAGGACGGCGCGGCGGTGCGCGAGATGGACGAGACCGGAACCTGGAACGACGGCCGCGTCGTCGAACCATCGCTGACCGGCAACCTCTTCGCGGGCTGGGACGAAGCGCGGTCGCGGTTGATCGTGTTCGACCTGAAGCAGTCTGTCGCCTACGACGGCCGGTCCTTCACCGCCGTCGGAAAGGTGTCGAGTTATCCGTTCAAGCCCTACGCGATGGCGCTGACACCCGATGCGCGGCGCCTCGTCTTCCTGCAACGGAAGGCATGGACGACGGAGACCAAGCTGTCGATCCTCGAAGACACCGGCTGGAAATTCGGTGAGACGAACGGGCTGGCCGGCTTCGAGGGCGGCGCGTTCGATCCCGTGCACGACCGAACGGTCTTCTGGAAGCCCTCATACGGAGTCGGCCACCACCAGCGAATGTTCGTCGCGTTGAAGCAGGATCGGCTCGAGCCGGTAGGGCCGACGTTGTGGGATCTCGATCGAGGCACGGCGACGGCGGGCCCAGCCGTGTTTTCGGGAGTCATCCATTCGCTGTCCCCCTCGCCCGAGGAGGAACAGGCGTTCGCGGTGCCTCGTCTGGCCGCGGTTCGGGGCGACCAGCTGGTCGCCCTTCCGACGCTGGCTGCTCCGCTGCTGTCGCTCGCTTCGTATCCCGAGGGAACGTACGCGATCAGCTGGCGCTGCGAGATCTTCCAGCTCGCGGGCGACGCCTGGCAGCGGATCGCCGAGGCGCCGCCCGAGCTCAGCGAGCGATCGGAGGCGAACGTCGCGTGGCATCCCACGCGCGTGGAGGCGACGATGGTCGGTGGCCGGCTCGTCGCGGATCGGTTCGGGCCGATTCCGACCGACACCTGGCGCTGGCGTCTCCAGCCGGGTGCCTGGGAGAAGCTCCAGGTCACCGGCAAACCCGCCGTGCGCGGGCAGTGGGAGTACCCGGGATCTGGCGCGGGCATCGACGGTGACAGCGACGAGATGGTTTTTCTCGGCGGCAAGCTTCGGAGCCTCAAGGAGAACGAAAAGACCTGGATCTGCGACGGCAAGAAATGGAAGTCGTTCCCGACGACGTTCGAGGGCAACGAGCCGATGGGCCCCTTCCTCATGGCGTGGGATCCGGGGTCGCGGCAAATGCTGCTCTTCGGGCGCGCCCGCCGTTCCGAGGGCGAGAAGGATCTTGGCTGGTACCTGTCGGTCCACGCGCACCGCGGGGAAGGCCGCTGGCAGTTTGCGCGCTGGCTCGAAAAAGAAGGCGAGGCGATCGCGTTCTCGGGCAGCGAACGC
>DATMZL010000689.1:0-17268 GCA_035607075.1 Polyangia bacterium | reverse complement strand
CCCGCCCCGTGATGTTTCGCGTGGGGAGCCGGCGAGCCTTGCTCGCCGCGTACCATCCGTGGGAGGGTTCGGGAACCCTCTGAGGGTTCCCGAAATGAAGGATGGCCAATGACGACCGAGGCGAGCCTGGACATCGGCGCGCTGGCCGCGCGCATCATCGCCACCGACGACGGCGCGGCGGCGGAAGCGCAGCGCCTGCTCGACCGCAAGACCAAGCCGCCGCGCAGCCTGGGGCGGCTGGAGGATCTCGTGTGCCAGCTGGCGGCGATCCGCGGCGTCGGCGCGCCGCAGACGCGGCTGCCCGGGAAGGCGATCGTCGTGATGGGCGCCGACCACGGCGTCGCGGCCGAAGGCGTCAGCGCGTACCCGCAGGAAGTGACCGGGCAGATGCTGCTCAACTTCGCGCGCGGCGGCGCGGCGATCAACGTGCTGGCTCGCCAAGCGGGCGCGCGCATCGTGGTCGTCGACATTGGCGTCGCGCATCCACCGGAGGCGCGGCCCGAGATCCGCGCGCGGCGCATCGGCGCGGGCACGGCGAACTTCACGCGCGGGCCGGCGATGACGCGCGCGCAGGCGCTGCAGGCGCTGGCGACGGGCGCCGATCTCGCGGGCGCGCTGGCGCGTGACGGCGTCGGGTTGATCGGCATCGGCGACATGGGCATCGGCAACACCACGGCGTCGAGCGCGCTGGCTGCCGTGTTCACGGGCGCGCCGGCCGAGGAGACCACGGGCCGCGGCACCGGCATCGACGACGCCACGTTTCGACGGAAGGTGGACGTTGTGCGCCGCGGGCTGGAGGTGAACCGCCCCGACGCCACCGACGGCGTCGATGCGCTGGCGAAGGTAGGCGGCTTCGAGATCGCCGGCCTGGCAGGCGTCGTGCTGGGCGCGGCGGCCGCGCGCCTGCCGGTCGTCGTCGACGGCTTCATCGCCGGCGCGGCGGCGCTGGCGGCGGTGCGCATCGCGCCGAACGCGGCGGGGTACCTGATCGCGTCGCACCGATCGGTCGAGGCGGGGCACCGGCTGGTGCTGCAGGCGCTGGGCAAGAAGCCGCTGCTCGATCTGGATCTTCGGTTGGGTGAAGGAACCGGCGCCGCGCTCGCGATGATGCTGATCGACGCGGCGCTCGCGATCGCCGCCGAGATGGCGACGTTCGAATCAGCCGGCGTCAGCGGCGCGACGAAGCCTTAAACCGCCCCGACGATCCCGTTCTTCATCGCGAACATCGCCGCCCCGTCGCGCGTCGTGACGCCGATCTTCTCGTAGGCGTGCGCCAGGTGGTGGCCCACGGTGCGCGCGGGGATCGCCAGCTTCACCGCGACCGCCTTGTTCGTCAGCCCTCGCGCGACAAGCCGCAGCACTTCGACCTCGGGATCCGTCAGGCCCCCAGGATAGCCGCCGTTGCCGCTCCCGCGCGCCCGACCGCGCTCGACGCGGTGACCGGCGGTCTCGAGCACGGCGCGCACGGCGTCGCGATCCAGCCGGCCCTTCTCGGCCTCGCTCTCCAGGGTCGCAGCGATCTCCTCGCGCGAGATCGCGCGCCGGTGGGGCCGGGTCTCGCGCATCGCCTGGTACATGTCGGCGGCCGCGAGCACGCGCGCGCCCGGCGGCAATGATTCGGCCGCCCGCTGGTGCGGGTAGCCGTTACCGTCCAGACGTTCGTGGTCCAGCGCGCCCAGCGTGCCCAGCCGCGCGAGCAGCGGCGGCCGCGCCAGGATCCGCTCGGTGTAAGACGCGTGCATCCGCACCTTCTCCCATTCGCCGTCGGTCAGCGGGCCCTCCTTCTCCCAGACGCTCGCCGCGACGCCCGCGCGCCCGACGTCGTGCACGTACGCGGCGCGCCGCACGTCGGCGACGGCCTCCGGTGTCAGCCCGAGGCGCTCGGCCGCGCCCGTCGCCAGCTCGGCCACGCCCATCGAATGCCCGCGCGTGTACGACGACTTCAGATCCGCGAACGCGCCCATCGCCTGCAGCGCAGGGTCGATCGCCGTCTCGTCGACGTAGTCGGGCACACCCGGCTCGGCGGCGATCGCCGCGTCCCACACCGACGACACGTCGGCGCCGGCCAGCAGCTCGGCCGCGCCCGCACGCGCCGTCGCCGCCAGCGTCGGATCCAGCGCCTTGCCGGCGCGCGCCGCCAGCATCGCCACCGCCGCGTCGACGCCGCCCACGCGGTGGAACGCCTGCGCGTCGTCCGCCACCTGCACCAGCCGCATCGCCAGCGGGATCGCGTCGCCCTTCTTCTTGCGCGGCACGCCCTTGCCGTCCCAGCGTTCGAACGAATACCCGAGCGCCTCGCGCACGCGCACCGTGCACCCGAGATCGTCGGCCAGCGACTGCGCGACCTCGCAGTGTGATTCCGCGGTGCGGTTCAGGCGCGGCATCTTGATGAACAGGTTCGCGGTCAGGCGGGCACGCTGCATCGCCGATTTCCCGGCGCCGATGTTGCGCATCAGGATGCGAATCACGTCCGTCGGCTTGCTCCAGTCGGCGAGCGCGAGCCAGCCGCGCGCCTCGATCTCGTCGCCGCCGAACACGTCCGCCGCGAGCGGCGCGTCCGCCGTGCAGCCGACGTTGCGCAGGAACGCGAGGTAGTACGCGTCCTTCAGATCGCGCGCCGGCAGCTCCGCTGCGCGCCCCAGCGCCACGGCGACGATCGCGGTGCGCTGCGCGCCCTCGAGCGGCCGACCCATCCCGAGATCGCCGGCGAGCGAGAGCGCTGCCAGCAGCTCGGCACGGCGGAGCGGGGAACCGCCGTGCTCGGAGGACGCCGACGACGGCGCCTCCAGTGGTCCACGTGGGGCCACGCGGCCCCAAGGTTACTTCACGTCGCCGATCCGGCTCAGTGTTTTCGCCGCGATTAACGCTTCGCGATTAGCGCTGCGCGCGATCTCACCTTTACCTACTTCGGTCCCGCGCCAGCGCGAACCGCGGCCTCGACGCTCGACGCGGGATCCATCGTCACCGTGTACGGCGGCGTGAACACCATGTTGCCGCGCAGGTCGGCCGTCATACCGCTGGTGTTCATGAACAGGTTGCCCTCCTGATGCGCGACGCTCGAGCTATTCGAATAGCTCGACGTCTCCAACGGATCCGACACGCCGATGAAGGCGTTGTTCTGCGCCAGGATGTTCGAGTTCGCGGCGACGCCGATGCAGTAGTTGTTGCCGCTCGACGTCCACAGGTTGTTGTAGATGTGGTTCTGCCCGTAACGGACGCGCGGCTGCCGCTCGACGACCTTGTCCGCCCACCAGTTGTGGTGCCACGTCACGCGCAGCTTCCCCGCGTCGTTCGGCGCGCTGTCGCTGTTGCCGACCAGGTTCGAAAACTGGTGCCCGCCGGAGCGACCGCGATACCAGAACTTCGAGTACGAAACCGTGACGAGGTCGGACCCGTTGACGATGTCCAGGTTGCCGTCCGATCCGTCGGAGACGTCGAGGTGATCCATCCAGACACGCGACGACTGGCCGATCTCGACGGCATCGTCGCCTTGCTGGCAGTCCGGATTGTCGGTGCAGTTCAAACCGACGACGCGCAGGTTGCGGACGATGACGTTCGTCGCCGCGGGGACGCCGAGGTGCCCGTTGATGGTCGCCTGTCCACCGCACGCGCCGATCAGCGTTTTGTTCGACCGCATGTTGAAGCTGCCCGACGCCGTCCCGGCCAGCTCGATGACCGGCACCGATGCGTTGCTGAGCGCGGCCGTTAGCTCGCTCGCCGTCGTGACCCGCATCGGCGTCGCGTTGCCGCCGCCGGTCACGCCGCCATTCTGGGTCGCGAAGCCGACGGCCGCGTTCGTCAGGCAGCTGATGCCGCTGCTGCCGCCAGTTCCTGTGGTGCCGCCGGTTCCCGTGGTCCCGCCGCGCCCAGCGGTTCCGGTCGTGCCGCCGCGTCCCGTCGTTCCACCTTGACCGCCGGCGCCCGCCGTTCCCGAGGTGCCGCCGCGCCCGGCGGTTCCACTTTGGCCGCCGGTCCCCGCGACGCCGCCCGCGCCGCCCGCGCCACCGCGGCCCGCGCCGCCGCCCGACGATCCACCGTTGCCACCGTTGCCAGCATTGCCACCATTGCCGCCCGTGCCCGCGCTTCCGGTTGCACCGCCGCGGCCCGCCGCGCTGCCACCGCTGCCAGCATTGCCGTTACCCGCGTTGCCACTATTGCCGCCGCGGCCTGCTGCGCCACCGTTGCCGGCGCCACCCATCGAGCCCGCCGCGCCCGCAGGTAGTCCACCGTTGCCGCCGCCGCTGACTCCGGCGGCGCCCGAATCACCACCGGTGCCCGCTGCGCCCGCGCTGTTCATCCCAGCGCCAGCGCCGCCGCCGCGACCTGCGATCCCGGCTCCCGTGCCCGCGCTGCCGCCGCCCGTACCCGACCCCGTTCCTTCGGTGGAGTCGCCGGCACATCCCAGCGTCCCGGCAACGAACGCAACCACGATCACCGCGAGTTTGCGAGGGCTCATTGGCTATTAGTGTCGCGACCCCCGCTCCGCATCTCACATAGTGCGTGCCCCGGCGCTTTGCCACGCAACCCGACGCGCCGCCTGCCGAAACCGCGGCATGACCAGACTCGCACCGACCCAGAGCTCGATCGATCAGCTGCTCGCGAACGCGGCCCGCGCCGCAGAAGATGTCGCCGCCGCCATCGGCGCGCTGTCGGCTCGCCAGCGTGTCGCCGCCGTTCCCGCCCGATCGGCCGCACCCGCCGCGCGACACACGGCCCCGAACGCGCGCGCTCTCTGCGCCGAGCTGGTCAGGTGGGAAGGATGCTGCCAGCACATGTACATCGACGCGCGCGGCTTCGTCACGACCGGTATCGGACACCCGCTGCGCAACGCCGAAGCAGCCCTCGCGCTGCCCTGGCGCCACCGCGCCACCGGGCAACCCGCCACCGCGGCGGAGATCAGGGCGGCGTTCGATCGCGTCCGCGCGCAGGGATCGGGACACAAGGTGCTCTCGTACAGGCTGGCGTCGGACCTCGTTCTCGCGCCCGGCGTCGCCGGCGATCTCGCCATTCGCCGCATCGAACGCGAGCTCCTGCCCGGGCTGCAGGGGCTGTGCCCGAACTTCGATCGCTATCCGGCGCCCGCCCAGCGCGCGCTCGTCGACATGGCTTACAACCTGGGCATTGTCGGGTTGGGCAAGTTTCGCAAACTGCTCGTCGCATGCGAGCGCGGCGATTTCGCGACCGCCGCGGACAATTGTCATCGCCGAACCAGCCGCGACACGCGTAACGCGGCGGCGCGAAACCTGTTCTTGGACGCCGCGAACCTGAGCGCGTGAACCCGAAATTGCCGACAGCGCGGCTCGTTTTCGCGTCGTTTGTGGGTAAAAATGCGCCGCGCGATGGCGGGTGAAGGTGATTTCAAACGTCTTGGACCGTACGTTCTGCTCCGTACCTCGGGCGCGGGCGGCATGGGACGGATCGAGCTGGCGCTGCGTGCGCAGCCGGGCAGCATCGCGAAGCTGTGCGTTCTCAAACGTATGCACGCCGAGCTGCGCGCGACGGAGCAGGAGGCGCGCTTTCGCCGCGAGGCGAACATCGCGCTGCAGCTCTCGCACCCTGCGATCGCGCAGACCATCGAGGTCGAGAAAATCGACGGCGAGCTGGTGCTGCTGCAGGAGTTCGTGCACGGCGTCGACCTCCGGTTGCTCGCGACGCGCCTGGCGACGGCGTGCGAACGGGTTCCGCTCGCGGTCGCGATCCACATCGTCTCCGAGATCGCGCGCGCCCTGGCGTACGCGCACGCGTTCGGCGATCTGGGAATCGTTCATCGCGACGTCACACCCGACAACGTCATGCTGGCGTTCTCGGGCGAGGTGAAGCTGATCGACTTCGGCATCGCGCGCTCCGATGCGGACGCGATGCTGACCGGCGCCGGGCACATCGTCGGCCGGCCCACATACACGGCGCCCGAGATCTGGGAGGGCGCGCAGGCCGACCGCCGCGCCGACATCTATTCGTTGGGCGTGGTGCTGTGGCAGCTGCTCACGGCCCGGCGGCTCGAGGACGCGAAAGCCGGCAGTGCGCATCCGCCACCGGCGCCGTCCACGCACAACGTGCAAGTGCCGCCGGAGCTCGACGCTGTCGTCGCGCGCGCGCTGGCGTCCGATCCGCGCGAGCGCTACCAGACCGCCGCCGAGCTGCAGGCGGCGCTGCGACCGTTCCTCCCGGCGAGCTTCCGCGCGGGGCCCGCCGTCGCCGCGCTGCTGGGGCGCCACTTCGACATCCAGCGCGAGCGGCGCATGCTCGCCGCCGAGGTCGAACGGGCCATGCGCGTGCTCCCGGCGGCCGCAGCCGTCCCGAAGAAACGCAGCAGCGGCAGAGCGGTGCTGGTCGCGGGGATCGCCGCGGTTGGTCTCGCGCTCGCGGTCGCCGCGATGACCTCGAAGTCCAACCCTCGGGAAACGGCTGCCCCGGCGCCGCCCCGATCTGCGCCTGCGCCATCGACACCCATCGTCGCCAGCCCCGCGCCCGCGACCGTCGACCCGGCAGGGTCCGCGAAGCTGCCCGTGCTCGCGCATGCGCCCGTGATCAGCGCCGGGCGCGCGCGGCCACCGGGAACGCGAGCCGCGCGTCCGCTTCCGCCCGTGCCGGTCGACGAAGTCGATGGGAACCCTGGCAGGGTTCCCAAACCCTCCCGCGGTGATACGCGGCGAGCAGAGCTCGCCGGCTCCTCACGCGAATTGCTGAAACGCGCTCAGGAAAAGTTCGACGTCGGCGAGACGGAAGCGGCGCTCGTGCTCGCGCGGCAAGCCGCCAGCGCCGGCGCCCGCGCGCCCGCCCACGTGCTGATGGGCAACGTGATGATGAGTGAGCGACGCTTCGACGAAGCCGAGCGCGAATTCGCGGAGGCCGTGCGGCTGGATCCGGGCGACGCGCAGGCGGCGCGCCTGCTGGCGCTGGTGCGCGAAGCGCGCGGCGGTGGAACGCCATGACGACCGACACGAGCGATCTCTTCATCAAAGGACAGCGGATCGATCGCTACGAGATCCGCGCGCACATCGGCCAGGGTGGGATGGGCGCCGTCTATCGCGCCGTCGACACGAAGCTGGGGCGAACCGTCGCGCTCAAGACCGTCGTCTCGAACCGGCGCGGCGACCGCCTGACCGAGGAGATCCGCGAGCGCTTCATGCGCGAGGCGCTCGCGGCGTCGCGCGTCGACCACCGCAACGTCGTGCAGGTTCTGGACTTCGGCTTCGTCGACGACGGCACGCCGTACATGGTGATGGAGTACCTGCGCGGAAAGAGCCTCGGCGACGTCCTCAGGAGCGCGCAGGAACCACTCGCGCTCGATTACGTCGCCGACATCATGCTCAGCGTGTGCGCGGCGCTGCGCGCGTGCCACCACGTCGGGATCATTCACCGCGACCTCAAGCCCGCCAACATCTTCCTATGCGACACCGATACGGGCTGGGAGGTGAAGGTGCTGGACTTCGGCATCTCGAAGGCGACGGCGACGGATGCACTGACGGACGAAGGACAGATCATCGGAACGCCGCAGTACCTGTCGCCCGAGCAGGTCGACGGAACTGTCGGCCCCGAGAGCGATCAGTACGCGCTGGGCGTGCTGATGTACGTCTGCCTCACGCAGCGCCTGCCGTTCGCGGACTACCAGGGCGTTCAGCTGCTGCACGCGATTGCAGAGGGCAAGTTTGCGCCGCCCGGCACGCTGCGGGCCGGGTTGCCGGAGGACTTCGAGGCGATCGTGCTGCGCGCGATGCACGTATCTCCGAAGGATCGCTTCGAATCGATTCACGCGCTCGGGCAGCGGCTGTGGAAGTTCGCCAGCGTGCGCGGTCAGGAACAGTGGAAGACGTTCTACTTCCACACGCCGGCGGCGGCACGGCCGAGCAAACCGGTGGCGATCGCGCCGGTGGCGACCGCACCCGTGTCCTCGTCCGCGGCGGCGCCGGCGCAACCGCCGGAAGACATGCCACGCGCCGGCTCGACGGCGTCGCTGGAACCGGTGTCGGCGCTCGCGAAGACCCAGGCGCTGCGCCCGCCGAAGCCCGACCACCTGCTCGCGCCCACGAAGACCGCGGCGGCGGCGGGTGTCGGAGAAGCGACCAGCCTCTCGCATTCCGACATCGCGGGCGAAAGCGGGGCGCTCAGCGAGCCGCATGGCACGGGCGGCGGCGATCGCACGCGGCGCCGGGTGCGCTGGCAAGTCGCGGCAGCGGCGGTGGGCGTCATCTGCGCGGGCGTCATCATCTTGCAGCGGCCCTGGCGAACCGGCGGATCCGCGGCGCCCGTGCGTCCGGTCGCAGTGAGCGCGCCGGCCACCGCGCCGACCGCGACGCCCGCCGCGCCTGTGGCGCCTGCAGCACCCACGACGCCTGTCGCGCCTGCGCCGACCGAGCCGACGCCGGCCCCTGTGCCGGCCGAGCCGACCTCAGCGCCCGTCGCAAAGCCGCCCGAGTCCGCGACGGAAAAATCGCCGGCCGCCCCAGCTTCGCGAAAAAAGCACGCAACTCATCGCCACAAGGCCCCGAAGATGGACCAGCAAGGGATAGGGATCCCGACGGAGTAGAGGCCTTTCATGAAGCGCGGTGAGTTGCTCATTATGGTTTCGGCGTCGCTGGCAATCGCGGGCTGCCCCACGCGATCCAAGTACGACCCGCTGCCCGTCGTCCGCATCACCTCCCCGGCGGCCGACCAGACGTACACCAATGGGACCGTCCACTTCACCGCTGCGCTCGACCCGCCGCTCGACCTGCCGATCGTCCTGCGCCTGGACGGCAACGTCCCGCTCGCAACGCTGGTGTCGCCGACGGACACCTTCGACTGGAATACGGCCAGCGCGACCGAGGGCCCGCACTTCATCGTGGCGGAGGTGATGTTCTCCGATGCGACGGCGACGTCGATCGCCAAGACCGTCATCGTCGACAGGACCGCGCCGCGCGTGATCGCACGGACTCCCGCGCCGGGCGCCGTCGAGGTCGCGCTGCGCGGACCGATCGAGGTCGAGTTCTCCGAACCGATCGTGCTGCCGTCGCCGCAGGACGCGGCGTTCGCGCTGTCGGACGGGTCGACGGCCGTCGCCTCGCATGCCGGCGTGAAGGCCGGCGGCGCGACCGCCACGATCTCGATCGCCGACCCGATGTCGATCCTACCCCCGGTGACGTTGTCGGCGACGATCGCTGCGTCGATCAAGGACCGCGCCGGCAACGATCTGGTGCCTCCCCCCGGCGACTGGACCTGGAGCGTGCCCGACTTCGTGAAGCTGCCGCCGTCCGCCATCGACGCCAACATGCCGGCGTCGACGCGGCTGCCTGTGTTCGGGTTGCGCTCGGATTCGACGCCGCTGCTCGCCGGAGCGGCGGGTGTCACGGCCGGCGGCCGCGACAGTTGGCAGGTCGTGCTCGACGAGTACGACGGAAGCGCATGGAAGCGGATCGCGCCTCCGTCCGACGACATCGACTCCGCCTCGCGCGGCGTGGCGATGGCAATGAGCGGCGATCAACCGTTCGTCGCCTGGCGGCCCTCCGTCCCCGATCCGGGCGAGCTGGACGTGTCGTCCTGGAACGGCACGGCCTGGCAGCCGTCGCCGCGCCTGGTACCGGCGCCGGGCGTTCTCTACCCGACGGTGGCGCCCGTGATCCGCGTCGGACAGGACCAGCGACCCGTCGTCCTGTGGAGCACCGGCGATCGCGGTGATCGCTATTTCATGGCGCGCCGGACCGACACCGGCTGGAACGAGAGCTTCGGCACGTTACCGCTCACCACGTTGCAGCCGTTCGACGGCCTCCACTTCGACATGATCATGGGCGACAGCGGACAACCGATCGTCAGCTGGATCGATCCCAGAACACTTGGACACGTGTCGACCTGGAACGGCAGCAACTGGACGGCCGCGCCCGATACCGAGGGGATGACAGAGCCGTGGATGGCGCTGGATTCCTCGCGCACGCCGATGGTCGTCCTCGGCAGCTTGGGGACCTTCCTCGTCCAGCATCTTGCCGCCGGTAATTCCTGGCAGCTCCTGCCGCCCATCATGGTGCCACCGACCGCCACGCATCCGCGGATCGCCGCCGGTCCGGCCGGGCTTCCCGTCGTGGCCTATTTCAACTCGCAGTGGAGCGACATCGGAATCGCGCGATGGACCGGGCAGCGCTGGGACACGCGCGCCTACGCATTCGGTCCGTCCACTGCGGTCGAGCAGGTTCCTCAGCTGGTGGTCGACCCCTACGAGAACGCCTGGGTCGGCTGGAGAGACAGCACCGGTCAATTCAACGTCTGGTTGGTGAACCTTTGATCCGCGAGGCCGCCATGCGCCGCACGATCGTTTTCTCCGCTGCACTCATCACGCTCGCGTCTGGCGTCGCGCGCGCCGCGGAGCCGACCACCGCCGAGGATTTCATCGTGCGGGGCCTCGAGCTGCGGCGGGCGGCGAAGCCGGGCGAGGCGCTCGAGATGTTTCAGCGCGCGCACGCGCTGGCGCCGTCACCGCGGACGCTCGGACAGATGGGCCTTGTCGAAGCGTCGCTGGAGCACTGGCTGGACGCCGAGACGCACCTGACGGCGGCGATGGCGTCACCCGGCGACGCCTGGGTGACGAAGAACCGCGCGTTCCTCGATCAGGCGCTGGTCGTCACGCGTGGCCACATCGGCGAGCTGACCGTCACCGGTCCGGCGGCGACGGATGTATCCGTCGACGGGAAACATGTAGGGACGTTGCCGGCGTTGCCGCCGCAGCGGCTCGTCGAAGGAAACGTCGTCGTGACCGCAAACAGCGCCGGCTTCAAGGATTTCTCCAAGACCGTGACGATCGCGGGCGGCGCCAAGGTGGCGGTCGCCATCGTGCTCGATCCGAGCGACCAACGGGCGTCCGTCGCGGTCGCGGCGCCGGTGCCGCTGCCCGCGCCGCCGCCAGGGACGACGACTTTCGCCCCCAGCGCCGAACAGCCTGCGCGCGGCTGGAGGACGCCGACGGGCGTTGGCCTGGTCGCTGCGGGCGCGGGCCTTGCGGCCTGGGGAATCATCTGGATCGCGGTCGACGCGAACGACAACTGTCCGATGCGCGGACCCGCCTGCAACAGCGTCTACGACACCAAGACGACGGGGTGGATGTTGACCGCCGGCGGCGTGGCGGCGGCCGGCGTAGGCGCGGCGCTGCTGGTCCTCGGTCACCGAAATGGCAACGCGAACGTCGCGCTCGACCTGACGCCCACGTCGCTGTCGCTGCGCGGGCGCTTCTGACCCTCACGGAATCGACGTCAGCCGAGGGCGCAGCAGCTCGGCGAGCAGCGCGCGGAGCTCGGCGGCGCGTTGATCGGCATCAGCGGGATCGAGCAGCAGGGCCACCATCTCGTCCGGCGACGTGGCCAGGCGCAGCGGTGACGAGGTCGCTGCCCGCCTGCTGCCAGCCGCCAGCAGGCGCTCCGCCAGGATCTCGATGACGGCGGTCGCGCGCCGGGCAATCTCGATCGCGTCGCGTGGCGATACCGATCGCCGGACCGCCGCGACGCCCTCGAAGATCGTCACCGGCGTCGACGCATCCGGATCGTTCGCGACGCGACCAAGCTCGACCAGATCCAGGTGAACGACGATCTGATAGGGCGCGATCGTGATCACCGACGAATCACGAATGTCGACGGCGCGGTTGGGTTCGATCCGAACGCCGTCGACGGCGGTGCCGTTCGCCGAATGGTAATCGATGTAGCGCAGCCCATCCTTCGAGAACAGGAAGGCGCCGTGCCGGCGCGAGACGATGCGTGCGTCGAGCCGCAGCTGGTTTCCGTACTGACGGCCGACCCGCACCGGAGCGCGCGTGAACGTCTGCGCCGTCATCGTCGCCGTCTGGACGTCCCGGATGATGGTCGTCAGCTGGAGCACCTTCATGCTTCGGGCCCGCTGTCTCATCGGATCGGACCTGGAACGGTTGCGCGTCAAAGGCGTATGCTGCGCCACGATGGAGTGGAAATTCCTGTTGCTCGCGGCGGCGGGCGGCGCGATCACGGGCGCGTTCGGCTGGTTCATCACGCGCAACGCGAAGAATCCCGGGAGCCGCGGCATCCTGGCGCTCCGTATCCTCAGCTTCGTGATCGGATTTCTCCTGGTCCAGCTGATCACCAATCCGATTGCAAATGACCGAAAGATGCGACGCGACCTTCACGCGGCGGCGCTCGATCTTTTCGGCAACGAGGACGCCGCGACGCTCAACACGAACATCCTCTTTCCCCTCATCAAGAGCCCGCGCTTCGAGAAGCGCCTCGCGCAACGAAGGGTGCAGGCGGCGAGCGACGCGAAGTCGAAGTTCAAGGGATCGGCGACCGAAGTGGCCGAGCTGATCGCCGCCGGAATGGCGCGCCTCGAGATTGCCGACCTGGCGGGGCTGTTCGATGTGAAGCGCGCGCTCGCCGAAAAGTCGCCGGCACTGTGCGCGGGCTTCTGGACGGGCCAGATTTCCCAGCTGGATCTGAAGGACGCGATGCGCGGCCTCACGAAGGACCAGCAGGAGGTGTGGATCACCGTGTCGGGCCGCGCGCTTGCTCGTGAGCTCGCCGTCGAAGGGGGGCCGCTGCCCGCGCCGCCCGAAGCGGCGGTGACCAGCGCGATGAACGATCTGGTGCTCTCGCTGTCGCCCAAGCAGCAAGCGGCGTTCAGCGTTGCGGCTCGCGCTCAGGGCCCGATGCCGCGCGACGTCGCCTGTCAGGCGTTCCTCGCGCTCGGCACCGGCATGCAGAACCTTCCCGGCAAGAAGCGCGACGTCGTGCTGCGTACGCTGGCCGCTGCGCCGACAGGCGCAAAGAACTGACCCGTACGCACCTTGCGCACGCGTGCGAGGCGCGGTTTGATACCGGTCTTTCTTTCTTAGGAAGGTGACGGATGCAGAGGCCCGTGGCTGGACGAACGCTGATCTTCCTTGCGCTCGCGGCGATGGCTGGCGTACCGGCGGCGTGCGGCGGCGGATCGTCGTCGGGCATGGACGGCAGCGGCACCGGCGGTGGCGCGGGCGGTACAGGAATCGACGGTGGCGCGGGAAGCAGCGGCCGCGGCGGAACGGGCGGAGCGCCGCGCGGGGGATCGGGCGGTGCCGCGGGAGCGCGCGGAGGCTCCGGCGGAACGGGCGGCTCGACGGGCGCGGGCGGCTCGACGGGCGCGGGCGGTGCGAGCGGAGCGACCGGGGCCGGCGGCGGCGGCGGCGCGGGCGCGACCGGCGGACTCGGCGGTAGCAGTGGCGCAGGCGGCGCCGGCCGCGGCGGGGGTTCCGGCACAGCCGGCGGGGGCGCGTCCGGAACGACCGGAGGCGGCGGTCCCGCGGGCGCCGGCGGCAGCGCGGGTAACGCCGGAGCGGGCGGCAGAGGCGGTACAGCGGCAGGCGGATCGGGTGGCAGCGGCGGCAACGCAGGAACCGGCGGTAACAGCGCGGCAGGAACTGGCGGCGGCGGTGCAACCGGCGGAGGTGGCGGTAATGCCGGCGCCTCCGCGGGAACCGGCGGCGCGGGCGGCGCGTCCGGAACGAGTGGAAGCGGCGGTCTCGCGGGCACCGGCGGTCTGGCCGGAGCCGGCGGTCTCGCGGGAACCGGCGGCTTCGCGGGAACCGGCGGCACCGCGGGAACCGGCGGCACCGGTGGTGTCGGTGGCGGCATCGCGGGAGCCGGCGGAACGGGCGGCGACGGCGGCAAGTCGTGCGGCGCTTGTGCCGCCGAGGTCAACGCGTGCGCTGGCGACGGTACCTGCGCGCGTTGCCTGGACGGAGAGACGAGCGCATGCGCCAGCAACGCGCTGTACGCGTCGGCGTTGAGTTGTCTCTGCGGCGCGAGCTCGCGTTGCGCGCGCGTCGACACCTGCCCGGCGCCGCCACCACCACCGCACCTGATCGGACCCGTGACGGCGAACTATCAGGGTCCGCGACCGCACCTCCGCTGGCAGACGCACGCGGCCGCCGACGCCAGTCACATTCGCGTTTGCCGCGACCGCGCCTGCGGCGTCGTGGTCTCCGAGTTGACCGATCCCGCCGGCGCACAGCCCGCGACCGACCTCGCGCCTGGCACATATTACTGGTTCGCGACCGGGCGCCGGATGCTCCCAAACGGGACCTGGATCGAAGGCACGCAGGTCAGCCCGACGTGGGAATTCGTCGTCGGGCACGGAACTGCGTCTCCGCTGGTCGGTTTCGGCACGCTGCCCGACTTCGACGGCGACGGCCGCGGCGACGTCGCCATCACGAACAGCTCCGACACCACTTACACCGGGACGAGCAACTTCAGCGACGCGTCGGCGTCGATCTATCGCATGAGCGGCACGCGCGCCGGACCGGTGCGCGACGAGAAGCTCTTCTGCGATTCGGTTTTCCGCGCGGTGAACACATCCTTCGCGACCCAATTCCGCAACGTCGGCGACGTCGACGGCGACGGTTACGCCGACGCGGTCACGCGCACCGATGGCTCCCAATCGCCGGGATCGACGGCGGTCGTGACGCTGTATCGCGGCGGTCCGTCGGGCCTGTCGCGGGCCGGTGCGCAGTCGGTCGGCGGCACAAATTACACCGTGCCCGTGCTGGACTGGGCGGGCGACGTGAACGGCGACGGGTATGGCGACGTCGTGGTCTTGACCCTTAACGGCAGCCGCTTCGTCATGATGTTGGTCCGGGGCGGGCCGTCCGGCCTGCAAACACCCGACGCCGCCGTCGATGTCGGCCCGATGACGCCTGGCTTCGACACGATCCAGGGGATCGGTGACGTGAACGGCGACGGCTATGGCGACGTCGCGGTGACCAGCGCGTACCCGGCGTACACACCGACGGCGCTGGTGTTCCTCGGTGGCGCCGCCGGCTTGCCGTCGACGCCGGCGTATCACTTCGACGGACACTACCGCAGCATTCCGCTGGGCGACGTGAACGGCGACGGTCTTGCCGATCTGTTGATCGAGCAGGTCGAGTACCTCACGAACTACGTCATAACGACGCCGCAGAAGGCATATGTCGTCAAGGGCGGGGCGACGCTCGCGCTCGACGAGAGCAGCACGCTCGCCTACCGGCAGTACACGCCGAAGGCTGGCGATCCCTGCTACCCGCCGAAGACAGGGCCGTGCACGTACGACATGAAGGGACCGTTCACCGCGGTGGGCGACGTCAACGGCGACGGCTTCGCGGACGTGATGCTGGCGGGCCGGGTGGTCCAGGATCCGATCGATCGCATCGACCTGTATCTCGGGTCGGCGAGCGGCCTCGGCCCGGCGGCGGCGGGCACGTGGACAAACCCCGACGACACGCAGCCGCTGTCCGACTACAACTTCGGCTGGAGCGTGGCCGGCCTGGGCGACATCTCCGGCGACGGCTTCGACGACGTCGCCGTCGGCGCCTACCAGGGCGGCTCGCCGCTATTCCCGAACCGCATCCCGCCGAAGATCCGCATCTACGGCGGATCCTCGACGGGCCTCAGCGCGGGCGTGACCTGGATGATCACCTCGACGCTGTCGACGAACCTGAACGACAGCTTCGGCGTCGGTATCTGCGGCACCGGCGGCTGACGTCCCTTACGTCAATTGCCAATCTTCTGGTACGAACCGGTCCCGTTGAACGTGCACGGGATCGTCGCACCGTCGACGACATACGTGAAGCTGCCGGAGGCGTTTTCGGTGGCCGTATGACCGTCGGGCGAGATGACGAACGTGTAAGCCGTCCAGGTCACCGTCGCGGAACCGCCGTCGATCGCAAACGTACACGGGGCACTGACTCCCGTCGCCGTCGCACCGCTAACGTCCGCCATGATCGGGCAGCCCAGGCTGGGGTCGATCGTGACCAGATCCGAGCTGACGCCGCGATTCCAGGTCATGCTGCCGGTGGCTTGATAGGTAGACGCGGGATATCCCGGACACACCTCGGTGGTCGTTCCAGACGTTTCCTGCCACGTCCCGACGAATCGCCCGAAGGCCTCGCCGTTTCGATCGCCGCTGCCGCCGCAAGCGGACAGGGCCAGTACCGACACCAGACCGAACATCTTGATCGCGTTTCGCATTTGCATTCTCCGTGTTGAGGTTGTGTTGACTGCTGTGTCCGTGTTTCGGACGCCCCTCGCCGGAGTTGCTAGTCCGCGGCGATTTTTGATACGACCCGATCGACTCGAACGAACTGCCGACCGTCACGCGTTTTTGATACGCGTGACGTGACCACGCGGTCTCGATCGCTCTGCGCCCGTCGCGCGAGATCGCGAGCCTGTAATGGCGGGGCGGCGCGCTGGATCAGTTCGCCGGAGTTGCTAATCCGCGCGTAGTTCGCGAACTCGATCTTCGGTCACGAGCGCGCGGGCTTGCTCGCGCGCTTCGCGAACGTCGGGCCAGCGCGCCGACGCAAGATCTCCCATGGCGTCGCGATAGCGGACCCACTCATGCTGCGCGGCCCGAAACTTGGTCTTGTAGTCGCTGTTACGCGTTCGGTATTCGACCGCCATGCTCTTGTCCTTGGCCTTTTCTGCGTCAACTGCCGATTCTTCGTTGGACGTGACGTACGAAGACACCTTCGCGTTGTAGAGCTCGTTGAGCTCCTTGTCGGCAGCCGCGAAGGCTCTCTGGCCGGCGAGCTGGCTCACGGGGCCGGCCAACATACGTTTGACCGTTGCCATGAAGTTTCGCCGGGCGCGCGCTTCCTGATCCATCGCCTCCTGGTTCCGGCTCGAGCCATCGATGTATTCCTGGTACACGCGGTCGCCATCTGCCTTCACGAACTTTTCGAACGCCGTCTTGGCGCGATCGAAGATTGGCTGCAAGCGCTTGTCGAGACCGGACCGGATCTTCTTGAGCTCCGCGTCGCCCTTCGCTGCCTTCTTGCTCTCGACATTCGCCTGACAAACATTGAAAGAAGGCGTCGTCATGGCGACGTCCCGGCAGAAATCGACGCGTTTGACTTTGGCGCCCGGGTTCGCTTCCCGGGTTGTGATGATCTTGAGCAGGGCTTCGAAGTCGGCGTCCTTCGAATCGACGCGCTCGAGGCTGGCGCGCGCGGCGCGGAGATCGACGGGCGTTCCTTCGCCGTTAACCTGCATGATCGCTACCATCATCCAGTCGTTCTGGGCGCGAAAGCACGCAAGTGCCCTGGCGAAGTCGCGTTGCTTTCCGGTGCCCTTGTAGAACGCGTCGCAATCTTCGAATACCGGGGGACTTCCGGCGTCGGCGGTGGTCGCGTGGGCGGGGCGCGCCGTTGATGCCGCGACGGTGAACAGCGCAACTGCGGCGACAGCGAGTCTCGTCATAGCCGCATCTCCCTCGGGAATTGTTGAACCGACGCGGTCAGCCGCGCCGCCTGTTCGAAGAGGGTTCTCGTCGCATCAT
>DATMZL010000103.1:0-5137 GCA_035607075.1 Polyangia bacterium | reverse complement strand
CCCGGCGAAGGAAAGCCCGCCTACCTCGACTTCGCCTACTTCGCCTTCACGCTGGGCATGTGCTTCCAAGTCTCCGACGTGACGATCACCAGCCGCCAGATCCGGCGCGCCGTCACCGCCCACGCGATGCTGGCGTTCGCCTACAACACCGCGATCCTCGCGACCGCCGTCAGCCTGACGGTCGGCTTCTTCGGCTAACCGGCTAGTCGCTCCGCGCCGCAGGCGTGGTCTGCGACTATTGTTTTTCAGGCAGCCGCGATCCCGCGCTTCGCGCGGGGGCGGCTAGGTCGGGACGATGATTTCGCAGGGGAAGTTGAAGTCGATCGTCTTCGCGCTCTGATCGCGCCAGGCGTCGCACGAGCTGCCGAACAGCTGCAGCGTCGTCTCGTTGATCATGTTCCAACCGTTCATGCTGTTCGGGTCCAGCGCCTGGGTCGCGCCATCGATCTTGATCGTGGCCTTGTTCAACTGCTTCACATCGACCTTGATCGGGGTGCCGCCCGTCGCCGTGAGATCGAAGGTGCAGCTCTTCACGCCCGCCAGCGCCATCGACAGCTGCGTGACAAGCGACGCCTGATCGGTGGCGCTCGGCATGTACGGCTTCGTCGGGCCCGCAGCGGACATATAGTTCCCCAGCGTCGTCCCGCGCGCGTTCGCCTTGCCCGACGCGGTCAGGTCGGCCTTCCAGCCCGCGACGCTGTTGCACTGGTCGTAGAACGCGTTGATGTCGAGGCCGGTCCGCAGCGGGGCGACGGTCGCCTCGCCCGCGCCCGCGTTGGCGTACGCCTGCAGGATGCCGGTGCCAAGGTCGAACAGCGTCGTCTGGATCCCGAGCACGATGGTCGTGATCCCGTCCGCCTTGTTCTGCTGCAAGTGCATGATCACCGAATCGGGCGCGCACAACGAGTTGGAGTCGTCGCAGTAGTCGGGCTGGCCGTCGGTGATGAAGATGATGTACTTGTCGCCCTGCGAGGAGGTGTCGGCTTTCAGCGCCGCGCCGACCGCCGCCAGCGATTCGCTGGCGGGTGACTCGAACTTCACGCCCTGTTGCGTGCTGACCGGAGGCAGCGGCAGCGCATCGTACTTGGTCATGATCGGCGTCGCGTTGTTCAGCGCCGGCGTGACCTGGTCCGGCACCATGCCCTGGATCGCCGGGCACATCCCGCCCCCGGCCGGGTCGGTGCCCCAGATTGTCGCGAACCCGAATCGAACGTCCTTCTCCAGCGATCCCACCACCGTCCGTACCGCCTCCTTGAGCCCGTTCCAGGCGGTGTTGGTCGGCGTTGCACAGACCGGATCGCCCGTACTGCCAGTCAAGCAGTGAAACATGCTTCCCGATCGATCGACCAGCAGGTAGACGGTCGGGATCTTCGGCTCGAACGTGTACTGCGTGTGCTGGCAGCCGACGCCGCTGTCGTTGTTCATGCCGCTGCCGCCGAAACCGCCGAGGGGCGGCGCGCTGCCGCCGGTGCCGGCCGCGCCGGACGACGAGGTTCCCGCCGCTCCGGGGTTCGAACCTCCGCCTGTACCGGCGGCGCCCTGCGTCCCCGTGGGCTTCACACCCGCCGAACAGGCCAGCCAGGGAAGCAGCGCCCCGCACAGCAGCGCCGAAGCGACTCGAGCATAAGTAAACATTATTTTTCTACCTCCGTTCGGAAGACCTCAGAAGCTACCACGTTGTCGTCGGTGTCGTTTCCGTGACGCCCTCAGTTCACATAGCAGGCGCATGTTACCCCATGATAACGTGGAGCTTTCCTTTGATAAACGGCGTTCGCTGACGAAGTCATGAAATCTTGTCGGACTGGTGGGCGGGTGGCGGCGGCGGCGCTGATGGCGCTCGCGATCTCCGTCGCGATCTCCGGCGCCGGTTGCAAGAAGAGCTCGTCGCGCAATCCCGACGGCGGCGACGTCGCGCTGGAGGTCGCGCCGAACACGGACATGCGGGTCGACCAGACCCGCGACATGGTCGATGAGCCGGCCCCCGTCTGCGACAAGACCGTCGCGCCGAAAGGCCTCGGCGAGGCGTGCCAGTGCAAGGAACAGTGCACCAGCGGTTTCTGCGTGGACGGCCTGTGCTGTAACGGCGCCTGCACCGAGGGCTGCAAGACCTGCAACGCCGCCGGCACCGAGGGGATGTGCGTGATGCGCAAGGCGGGCGACGACCCGCGCGCGGGAACGAACACGTGCACGAAGACCGCGGTGTCCACCTGCGGCACCGACGGGAAGTGCGACGGCGCCGGCGGTTGCCGCAAGTATCCCGAGAACACGATGTGCAAGCCGGGCAGCTGCGACGGCGACGCGGTCGTCGGATCGTTCGCGTGCGACGGCGTCGGGCACTGCAAGCCGGGCTCGACACGCATCTGCGTTCCTTTCACGTGCAACATGGCCGCCGGCGCGTGCTTCACGATGTGCACGTCCAGCAGCGACTGCGTCAGCGGCCAGGCGTGCGTGCAGGGAAGCTGCGGCAAGCTGAAGATCGGCGCCACCTGCAAGACCGGCGACCAGTGCGCATCCGGGTTCTGCGCCGACGGCGTCTGCTGCAACGTCGCGTGCGAAGGACCGTGCCTGTCGTGCAACCTGATGGGACGCGAGGGACGTTGCTGGCCGCTGGACACCGACGCCGCCGACACGCGCGGTATCTGCCGCGATCAGGGTCCGACAAGCTGCGGTCAGACGGGCTTCTGCGACGGCATCGGCGGCTGCGCGAAGTACGCGCGCGACACGGTGTGCGTGACGCCGACCTGTGCCGGCGTCGCCAAGGTGAACACGGCCGGCACCTGTAACGGGCTCGGGACCTGCCAGCCCCAGGGCATCCAGGACTGCCACCCGTTCCGCTGCGCGAGCGGCGCCTGCACCACGATCTGCACCACCTCCGCCGACTGCGACACCGGCATCGCGTGCATGAACGGCACGTGCGGCCTGAAGCAGGATGGTCAGCCTTGCGCTCAGGCGAGCGAGTGCCAGCACAACTTCTGCGTCGACGGGATCTGCTGCGAAAGCGAGTGCTCCGGTGCCTGTCGGAGCTGCGGCGTGGCGTCGATGCTGGGCAAGTGCACGCCGACCGCCGCCGGGTCACCCGATCCGCGCGGGATGTGCGCGACGACGTTGCAGAGCACCTGCATGACGAACGGCAAGTGCGACGGCAACTTCGGCTGCCAGAAGTGGCCCATCGGCACGCTGTGCGCCGATGAGAGCTGCAACAACAACGTCTACAAGGCCCCGTCGACCTGCAACGCCTTCGGCCAGTGCGTCGCGCCCGATCTCCTGCCCTGCAGTCCTTACATCTGCAACGGCTCGCGCTGTTTCAACGCGTGCAGCAAGGACGACCAATGCCTGACGCCGAACCTGTGCCGCATGAACCTGTGCGGAAAAGGCGGCCTCGGCGCCACCTGTTCGACGCCCGACGAGTGCGAGAGCGGCAACTGCGCCCAGGGCGTCTGCTGCGATTCGCCCTGCGACGGCGCGTGCAAGTCGTGCGTGGCCGGCATGCTGGGCGTCTGCTCGAACGTCCCGACCGGCCAGAACGAACCGAACGGGAAATGCATGGTCACGGATGCGTCGACCTGCGGGACCAACGGCAAGTGCGAGGCGGGCAACTGCCAGAAGTGGACCTCGGGTACGCTTTGCAAGCCCGCGACCTGCCCGTCGGCGACCCACCTGTTCACGGATCTGTCGACCTGCGACGGCAGCGGCGCGTGCGTCACGCCCGCCACCCGGCCTTGCTTCCCGTTCACCTGTGGCACCGACGCCTGCCTGCCCTCGTGCACGGTGGACGCCGAGTGCCAGGCCCCGGCGGTCTGCGTGAACGGCTCGTGCGGCCTCAAGCCGAACGGCGCGCTGTGCACCTCGAAGATCGAATGCGTGTCGAACTTCTGCGAGCAGGGCATCTGCTGTGAAACGGCCTGCCAGGATCTTTGCAAGTCGTGCGCGGTGTCTCGCGGCGTTTGCAGCAACGTCGTGAAAGGCGACAAGGACGTCCTGTCCCGGTGCGCGGATCAGGGCGCGACAAGCTGTGGCACCAACGGCGTCTGCGACGGCAAGGGCGCCTGCGCGCGCTACGACGCGGCCACGTCGTGCGCGCCGCCCGCGTGTCCGCTGGGCCAGTCGACGGCGGTCACCGGGCGGACCTGCAATGGCACGGGTGTCTGCCAGCCGGCGACCAGCATCCCGTGCGCGCCCTACGTGTGCAACGGATCGACCGCGTGTCTGGCCGCGTGCGTGAAGGACGCCGACTGCCTGTCGCCCAACATCTGCGACCCGAAGACCAACCGCTGCGGCAACCTGAAGCGCCTGGGCCAGCCGTGCACCGTCACCAGCGAATGCTTGACCGGTTACTTCTGCGTCGACGGCGTGTGCTGCGCCAGCAGCGGCTGCTCGCGTTGCACGTCGTGCAACGTCGGCGCGAGCGCCGGAAATTGCGTGAACGTGCCGCTCGGCAACCCGGACCCGAGCAACCGCTGCGCGGCGAACCCGCCCTGCGGCAACACGGGGGCGTGCGACGGCGCGGGCGGCTGCCAGCTGGCGGCGACCACCGTGTCATGCGGCAGCGAGACCTGCTCGGTATCGACGTACACCCCGATCTCGCACTGCAACGGATCGGGCGGCTGCCTCGCCGCCACGTCGTCCAGCTGCACGCCCTACCTCTGCGGCGGAACGACCTGCCGCACGACCTGCTCGATGGATTCACAGTGCCTGTCGCCGTACACGTGTCAGGGATCGCCGCCCAACCGGAGCTGCGCGCTGAAGGCGAACGGCTTGACCTGCAGCGCCGGCAACCAGTGCATCAGCGGCAACTGCGTGAACACCGTGTGCTGCGGCAGCGCCACCTGCGGCACCTGCCAGACCTGCAACGGCACGTCGCCCGGAACGTGCACGCCGTACGCGGCGGGCACCCCGGCGCCGACCGGGCAATGCACCGCGAGCCCGCCCTGCGGCAACACCGGCACCTGCAACGGCGCCAGCGGCTGCACGCAGGCGGCGGCGAGCGTCGCCTGCGGTGCAGCCGTGAATTGCACGGCGACGACCTACCAGCCGGCGTCGACCTGCACCGGCAGCGGGACGTGCAACCAGGCCCCGACCGTCAGCTGCGGCAATTACATCTGCGGCACGAACATGTGCCTGACCAGCTGCACGTCCG
>DATMZL010000114.1:0-11511 GCA_035607075.1 Polyangia bacterium | reverse complement strand
CCGTTCGGGCTCGATGCACGGCGATCCGTTCCGCAACATGCTGATGGCGGCGGAGACGTTCGTCGGCCAGCTGCGCGACGGCGATCGCGTCTCGGTCGTCGCGTTCTCGGACGGCGTCTACCTGGCCGCGCCGCCGGTGATCATCGACCCCACCACGCGCAACGTGGTGGTCGGCAGCATCCGCACGCTTGTCGACGGCGGCGGCACCAACCTGGGCGGCGGCTTCCTGGCCGGCCTGGCGCAGGTGTTCGGGGCGTTCAACCCGTGGCAGCTCAACCAGGTCGTGTTGTTCTCCGACGGACAGCCCAACATCGGCATCACCAGCTCGAGCGAGCTGGCGCGCATCGCGGCGCGCGCCGCCGAGCACGGCGTCGCGGTCACGACGATCGGCTTCGGCATGGAACACGACGAGCTGCTGATGCAGGGAATGGCCGACGCGTCGGGCGGCAACTACTACTACGTCGACAGCCCGGGCGACATGGCGAAGATCTTCCAGCAAGAGGCGGGCGCCATCCTGCGCACAGCCGCGCGCTCGACCGACCTCGACCTGGTGTTGCCGCCCGGCATCGCGCTGGAGGAGGCCATCGGCTACGACTACGTCGCCGCCGGTGGTCACACGTACGTTCGCATCGGCAGCGTCCCGCACGATCAGGAGCGCTTCGTCGTGTTCCGCTTCAACGGCGGCAACGGCGGACAGATCCCGATGGGGCTCGTGTACTCAGATCTCGCGCGGCGCGGGCGATTCGGCGTCTCGTGCACGCCGCGCTACGACGGTCGCGCGGGCGGCCCGGACGCGTGGGCGCTGGAGCTGGCGGGCCGCGCGGAGGCGGCGTCGGGTCTGCAGGAATCGATGGCGTGGGCGGACGCCGGCAGCGAGGTGTTCGTCATCTCGCAGATCGGCTACACGCGCGGCATCATCGCGACGATGCGCGAGCGGCTGGGGCCGCAGGCGCTCGGCGAGGAAGACAAGATGCTGCTCGACGCGCAGATGAACCTCGGTCTCAAGGTGGGGACCGGGGCGGCGAAGTCATTCATGAGCGGCGGCGTCTCCGGCCTGATGAACTTCGGCCGACAGCAGGCGGTCAGCAACGCGACCACCGCGGCCGTCTACAACGTCGACAAGACGTTTCACGCGCGCGTGCGCGTCACCGTTCAGACCAACTTCAACGGCACCTCGGGCACGCGCTACGTCGCGCGCGGGACGCCCTACAAGCCGCGCGACCGCGACGCCAGCCTTCGCTTCAAGCGCGCGCGGTACTCGAGCTACAAGATGATGCGCGCGCGCTAGGGCGCGCCTAATAGATCTCGATCTCGGGCTTCAGCACCGAGCTCAGGAGGGCGGCGCGGCTCTCCAGCGGCAGCGGGATCAGCTCGCGGATGAAATCCTCGATGGCGCCGCCGTCGTCCTGGTCGAACAGCACGGCGAAACCCTTGTAGGCCACGGTCCGGATCACCCGCCCTGACGCCTGGCACGTCTTCCCGCTGTTCGCCGACAGCACGACCGAGATGCGGCGATCGATCGGGACGTTCTCCGTCGATTTGAAGAAGCAGCCACCGCGCGAGATGTCCTGCAGCTCGGCGGCGACGCTGCCACGGCCCAGCAGCTGCAGCGTGACCGGAAGGCCGAGCCCGATGCGCGGATACTGCCGCTGTTCCTTCCCCGCCATGCGGACCAGCATACGCCTCCCGTCACAAATCGGCGTTCGCAAATCGGGTTTCGCAAACGGCGTCCGCGGCAGAGGCGTGCTATCAATGGGCGCGTCATGAGCGTGGCACGCAAGTCTGCGGGTTTCGTGCCGATTTCGCCTGAGCTGGTGCCGCAAACGCTGTTCGCGCGCCGGAAGTTCTGGGCCGAGCGCTTCGGCGTCGCGCCCGTGTTGCCGACGACGCGCGCCGAGATGGATGAGCTCGGTTGGGACTCGTGCGACGTCGTCCTCGTCACCGGCGACGCCTACGTCGATCACCCCAGCTTCGGCATGGCGCTGATCGGTCGGTTGCTGGAGGCGCAGGGCTTCCGCGTCGGGATCCTGTCGCAGCCGGACTGGCGGAGCGTGGATGCGTTTCGCGCGCTGGGCCGCCCGACCGTGATGTGGGGTGTCACCGCCGGCAACATGGACTCGATGGTCAACCGGTACACGTCGGACAGGCGGCTGCGCCACGACGACGCCTACTCGCCGGCTGGCGCGGGCGGCCGGCGGCCCGATCGCGCGCTGATCGCCTACGCCCAGAAATGCCGCGAGGCGTTCGCCGACGTCCCGGTCGTGGTCGGCGGCATCGAGGCGAGCCTCCGCCGGATCGCTCACTACGACTACTGGTCGAACAAGGTGCGGCGTTCGATCTTGATCGACTCGCGCGCGGACCTGCTGGTCTACGGCAACGGCGAGCGCGCGGTCGTCGAGATCGCGCACCGGCTCGCGGCCGGTGAAACGCCCGAAGAGATCACCGACGTGCGCGGGACCGCGTTCTCGCGCGCGGCCGGGGCGCAGCCAGGTTCGCAGCCAATTGCGAACGATGGTTGGACGGAGATCGACTCGACGGCGATCGACACGCCCGGTCCGCCTGCGCCGCCCGTCGATCCGTACGCGATGGAGACGTCAGCAGCGCCGGGATCGGGCGATCCGGCGTGCGCTCCGGCGTCCGCGGCGCCGCCGTCGACGTTCGTGCCGCGCGCCAGCCTCCGGCCGCGCGGCGACCGCACGCGCACGGTCGTGCGCATGCCTGACTTCGACGCCGTCGCGTCGGATCCGGTCCTGTACGCGCACGCGTCGCGCATCCTGCATGTCGAAGCCAATCCCGGGAACGCGCGCGCGCTGGTGCAGCGGCACGGCGCGCGCGACGTCTGGCTGAATCCGCCGCCGATGCCGCTGTCGACGCCGGAGATGGATCGCATCTACGAGCTGCCCTACACGCGTAAGCCGCACCCCGGCTACGGCGACGTGAAGATCCCCGCCTACGAGATGATCCGATTCTCGGTCACGATCATGCGCGGCTGCTTCGGCGGCTGCAGCTTCTGTTCGATCACTGAGCATGAGGGCCGCGTGATCCAGAACCGATCCGAGGCGTCGATCCTGCGCGAGATCGAGACCGTGCGCGACACCGTCCCCGGCTTCACGGGGGTCATCTCCGACATCGGCGGGCCGACCGCGAACATGTACCGACTCGCGTGCCGCGATCCCGCCATCGAGGCCGCGTGCCGGCTGCCGTCCTGCGTGTACCCGGCGATCTGTCCGAACCTGCGCACCGACCATTCGTCTCTGATCCAGCTCTACCGCAAGGCGCGCACGCTGCCCGGCATCAAGAAGGTGCTTGTCGCGTCGGGCGTTCGCTACGATCTCGCCGCGACCTCGAAGGAGTACGTGCGCGAGCTGGCGACCCACCACGTCGGCGGTTACCTCAAGATTGCGCCCGAGCACACGGAAGAGGGGCCGCTGTCGAAGATGCTGAAGCCCGGCATCGGCAGCTACGAAAAGTTCAAGCAGTTGTTCAACGATGCGTCGGAGAAGGCGGGAAAGAAGCAGTACCTGATCCCGTACTTCATCGCGTCGCACCCGGGAACCACGGACCGCGACATGTTGAACTTGGCGCTGTGGCTCAAGCGCAACGGCTTCCGCGCCGACCAGGTGCAGAACTTCCTGCCCTCGCCCATGGCGACGGCGACCGCGATGTATCACAGCGGGCGCAACCCGCTGCGCAAGCTGCGGCGCGACGGCGAGACCGTGTTCGTTCCGAAGACGCCGGCGACGCGCCGGCTGCACAAGGCGTTCCTGCGCTACCACGATCCGGCGAACTGGCCGCTGCTGCGCCAGGCGCTGCGGCAGATGGGCCGCGCCGATCTGATCGGCAACGGGCCGGGCAAGCTAATCCCGCTGCGCCAGCCGCCGCTGTCATCGGCGGCGAAGCCGGCGCGCCGGAAGGGGCGCCCGTTCCGCACGCAGCACGTCCGCTGATCGCGTGTGGAGCCGGCGAGCTGTGATCAGTGATGCGAGTGAGACGGGGGGATCAAGAGCGTTTGTTCGGGGTGGCGGGCGTTCCATTCGTTGATGATGTCGTACGCCTCGCCTTGGGACGGCATGAGCAGCAGGCCGGTGAGCCCACCGACGATGCCGGTGACCATGCCCGCGACCGCCATCGTCTCGTTGGTGTGGGATTGACAGATCGGGCTCACGGGTAGGTCGAAGCCGGGAGGCGTTGACGGGGTGATGCATTCGGTCTGCTGAAACATCGTGGCGGCGGCGACGATGATCAGCGCACCGGCGGCGACGCTTCCCATCATGACGCCGGTGCCCAGGTAAACCCGATGCGAAAGCGCGAGCGCGCGCGGGTGGAGGAGGTTGTCGCGGCTGGTGATCTCTTCGAGATGGCCCAGGCTCTTGACGTAGGTCAGGGAGCCAACCGATGGCGGCGCTGTGGCCGCCGGAGGCAACGGCTCCACGGCGGGTTCCGCAGCTCGGGCCCGGAGCGGCGCGGCCAGCAACGCCGCAGTCAGGAAGAACGACACGAAGACCTGCCCACGAAGTCCCATGCTTCGGTGGACAGGGGCGGACGCTCGAAGGTTAGTTCGAAGGGTGGGTCGAGCGCGTCGGGGCGCCCAGATAAGGGCTGGAGTACATCTCAGAAATAGCTGCACACCCGCGCTTCGCGCGGGAGCAGCTAGCCCGACACGGCCAGGCTGACCGCCCAGCGCGCAAGCTCGGGGACGACGACCGCCGCCTCCGCGCTGTCCGCCGCCACCAGCTCCTCGAGGCGAGCGATCAGCTTCCGGGCGTCGGCCTCGGCACCGGGCGGCCGTTCGGCCAGCAGGCGGCGCAGCTCGTAACGAAGACGAACCAACTCGCGCGTCTCGGCGTAGCTCATTCGAGTTCCTCCGGCCCATCCACCCTAGACGGCCCGAGCACCCCGTCAAATTCTTCGATTTTTTTCGACGGGGACGGCCTGCTAGATTGGGCCCGTCATGTTTCGCCCCACGGACGACCTTCGGATCGAGCAGATCCGGCCCCTGATCCCGCCCGCCATCCTGATGGAGAACCTGCCGCTGTCGGAGCGGGCATCGACCACCGTGGCCGAGAGCCGGGAAGCCGTCGCCCGCGTCTTGCGCCAGCAGGACGACCGCCTGATCGTCGTCGTCGGACCCTGCTCGATTCACGACGTCGACGCGGCCCGCGAGTACGCCCGTGGCCTGCATGCGGTTGCGGCCGAGCTGGCCGATGCGCTGGTGGTCGTGATGCGCGTGTACTTCGAGAAGCCGCGGACGACGGTCGGCTGGAAGGGCCTCATCAACGATCCGCGCCTGGACGGGACGTTCCGGGTCAACGAGGGCCTGAACCTGGCGCGCAGCCTGCTGCTGGACCTGGCCGAGATGGGTGTGCCGGCCGGCTGCGAGTTCCTGGATACGATCACGCCCCAGTACATCGCGGACGTCGTCAGCTGGGGTGCGATCGGCGCGCGCACCACCGAGAGCCAGGTCCATCGCGAGCTGGCGTCGAATCTGTCGGTTCCGGTCGGGTTCAAGAACGGGACGGACGGCAACATTCAGATCGCCATCGACGCGATCCATGCGGCGGGCCACCCGCATCATTTCCTGTCGGTGACCAAGCAGGGGCTGTCGGCGATCGTCGCGACGCGCGGCAACCCCGACTGCCACTTGATCCTGCGCGGCGGCAACAGCGAGCCGAACTTCGACGCCGCGGCGGTCGCGCGCGCAGTCGCGGTGCTGGAAAAGTCCAAGCTGCCCACGCGGTTGATGATCGACTGCAGCCACGGCAACAGCCGCAAGGATCCCACGCGGCAGCCGGACGTGGCGCGGGACATCGCCGGCCAGATCCGCGCCGGCGGCCGCACCATCGCAGGCGTGATGATCGAGAGTCACCTGGTCGGTGGGCGGCAGGACGCAGTGCCGGGGCGTCCGCTCACGCGCGGGCAGAGCATCACCGACGCTTGCCTCGCGTGGCCGGACACCGTGCCGACGCTGCGCGAGCTGGCCGACGCCGTCCGCGCCCGCCGCGCCGGCCGATAAGATCGCTTCGGTAAAAAAAATTGCGTTACGCGTCAGCCGTGGTTCGATGGGGCTCGGGGATCGAGCGATGGACATCAGAATCATCTATCTGCCGTCGGGAGGGTTGGCTGAAACACACGGCAACGTCGTGCGACTGACGACGCCGTCTGCGGGCGCACTGGCCGCGCACCGGCTGACCCGACGTGAGATCCAGGAAGCGACCGTGGCCGAAGCGGAGGTGGCGGTAGGCCGCAAGCTGGTGCCGGGCCAGTGGTGGCTCACGACCGCTGGCGCGAAGACGACCGCGATCCCGCAAGAACTGGTTCTCGAGCTCTGACGGATCTTCTCAGGCGCCGGACCTTCCGGCGCAGTCGGCGGCCGCGCCGCCCTGCAGCACCGCGTGTATGCTAGTTGGCCGATAGGATGTCGTCGTCGTCAGCCGCAACGCCGCCCGTGACCGCAACGCTGCTGGTCAGCTGCGGTGATCGCACCGGGCTCGTCGCGGCGCTGTCCGAGTTCGTCTTCCAGTACGGCGGCAACATCCTGGACGCCGATCAGCACGCCGAGGTCGAGACGGGCCTCTTCTTCATGCGGCTGGTGTGGGATCTGGCGGGCTTCAAGCTGGCCCGACCCCAGATCCAATCGGCGCTGGAGATGCTGGCGACGCGCTTCCAGCTGACCTGGGAGGTGACGTACTCGGACGTCCGGCCGCGCGTCGCCGTATTCGCGAGCAAGTCACCGCACTGTCTCTACGATCTGTTGCTGGCCCACCAGCTGGGCGAGCTGGGCGGCGATCTTGTCGTCGTGGTGTCCAACCACGACAACCTGCGCGCGGTCGCCGGCCATTTCGGCGTGCGCTACGAGCACATTCCGGTGGGCGAGGGCGAGGGAGACAAGCCGCGCGCCGAGGCGGCGGCGCAGCGCCTTCTCGACGAGCTAGCGGTCGACGCCTTGGTGCTCGCGCGCTACATGCAGATCCTGACGCCGGAGTTCGTGGCCCGCTGGCCGGCGCGCATCATCAATATCCACCATTCGTTCTTGCCCGCTTTCGTCGGCGCGAAGCCGTACCACCAGGCCAAGCAGCGGGGCGTGAAGGTCATCGGCGCGACCGCGCACTACGTGACGGAGGATCTCGATCAGGGGCCGATCATCGAACAGGACGTCGCGCGCGTCAGCCACCGCGACGACGTCGGCGAGCTGATCCGCAAGGGCGGCGAGCTTGAGCGCCGCGTCCTGACGCGCGCCGTGCGCTTGCACCTCGAGCGGCGCGTGCTGGTCTCGGGTAACAGGACGATCGTGTTCGGTTAGCGACGCGCGCCGCGGCGCGCGCGCGTCACCACTTGTCGGTCGCTTTGGGCTTGGCGACCGGTGCGGCGGGCGTCGATGTGACCGGCGGCGGCGCGGTCGTCGGCGCCGCTGCAGCCGCTGCTTTCGCCGCGGGCGCGGAGCTGCCGCTGCTCGGCTTCTTGGCCGAAGCAGAACCGTGGGAGGGTGCGTGCGTCTTCTGCCGCTCGAGGCGGATCGATTTTTCGAAATCAGCACCGAGCGGGATGTCGAGGTCGGCGTTGGCGAACCCGTCCTTGGCGAGGCGGACGGCGAGCGTCGCCGGCTTGCGATCGAAGCGCTGCTCGAACGGCGTCGCGCCGATGACGACGCCGCGCTTGGCGTCGGTGACCAGCGCGCCCGGTGGATCGGAGGCGAGGCGGACGAGGATCTGCGTCGCGGCGGGGGCCGGCTCGTGCGCGGCCGGCTTCGGCGCGGAAGCCGCCGCCGCGGGCGCGGTCACCGCGGGCGCCGTGGTAGCGGGAACGACCGCCGCCGGCGGCGTCACCGCGGCAGCGTTCGGCGTGCTACCCCCGGACGTGACGAAGTAGCCGATGCCCCCGACCGTCGCGAGGGCGGCGATGCCGCCTATCACGAGGCCCTTCTTGCTCTTCGGGCGCAGCGCGTCCGGGGTCTCGGCCACCGTTGGATTCAGCGACGAGACTTCGCCCGTCGCCGTGCGGAACGTCGTCGGGGTCTTCGCCGGCAGCGACGCCCCCCTCGGGATCGTCTGCATTGCCGACAACGTGTCCGTCGCGCGCGGCGGAAAGGTGGCCACGCCGCCCATCATCGCGCGCAGCGCCGAGCGCAGATCCGCCGCCGTCGAGAACCGTTCCGTCGGTTCCTTCGCGAGCGCCTTCATGATCACGAGTTCGAGCGACTCCGGGATCGTCGCGTTGCGCATCCGCGGCGAAGGCGGCGGTTTGGTGAGATGCGCGAGCACGACATCGCCCCAGCCCTCGCTCATGAACGGGGGCGCGCCGCACAACATCTCGTAGAGGATGATCCCCATCGCGTAGACGTCGGTGCGGTGATCGATCGCGTCGGTGATGCCGCGGCACTGCTCCGGAGACATGTACGGCGGCGTGCCCATCAGCGCGCCCGCCTGCGTCTTGGCCATGCCGCCCGAGAGGTCGTCGCGCAGCTTCGCGATGCCGAAGTCCAGCACCTTCACGCGGATCCCGCCCGGCGCCGCCTCGTCAGGGACCAGGTAGAGGTTGTCCGGTTTGAGATCGCGGTGGACGATCCCCTTGGTGTGCGCCGCCGCCAGCGCCGACGCCGTCTGGAGGATGACGTCCAGCGCCTCGGGGATGGGCAGCGTGCCGCGCCGCAGCCGGCTGGCCAGGCTCTCGCCTTCGAGGAACTCCATCATCAGGTACGGAATCCCCGACGGCATGCGCCCGACGTCGATGATGTCGATGATGTTCGGGTGGCGGATGGCGTTGGCGGCGCGCGCCTCGTTCATGAAGCGCTCGACAAGCGCGCGATCCTCGGCGAACTCGCGCCGCAGGACCTTGATGGCCGCCTTGCGGCCCATGAACGGGTGCTCCGCAAGGTACACGGCCCCCATCCCCCCCTCCCCGAGAAGCTCTGAAACCTTGTAGTTGTTAACCGTCTCGCCGATCACGCCTAGCGTTACGATCTGACCTGTGTTTCCGGGCGCGGTCAAGACTGAGACATCGACAATCGTTAGGGAAAAATGTAGTTAGCAATTAGCGGAGGGCGGCGCCGTCGAGCCAGCGGATCTCGCCGAAGCCAGCGATCAGGCGGGCCTCCTCGATCTCCAGCCGCCAAAAGGAGAAATCGCCCAGGGCCAGATACTCGACAGCGCGCGGCCAGGCGGTCGTGTACCGAGCGCGAGCGTCGGGCTCGTCCGCAGGTGCCACATGTGACACCTGCCCAAGCAGGGAGATCCGGGCGCCCGCCTGGGGATCCTCGGCGGCCGACCGGTCCCCGATGAACAGGCTGGCGCGCGGGTCTGCGAGCAGGTTCTTGGTGTGCGCCGCCAGCCGGGACAGCAGCAGCAGCGGCGCGCCCTGGGCGGACAGCGCATAGGGCGTCACCGAGCCGTAGGGAAAACCGGGGCGGTGGACCGAGATCGTCGAGAGCACGCCGACCGATTCCGCGGCGAGCAGCGTGCGCGCCGCCCGCACCGCGGCTTCACTGGCAGACGGTGTCGTCATGGCATCGAGTGTACGATAGCCGTCATTCCAGGGGGCATGAGCAAACGCGCCGCCGTGGCGGTGGGAGTCTCGATCGGTCTGCTGGCGTTCGCGCAGGCGATCGCGCTGTTCGTGCTGGGATCGCGCCTGGACGTTCCGGCGGATCCGCTGAAGGACCCGATCGTCGACGACGTGATGCGCCGGCTTGCCTACAACCGCAACGCGTTTCACCTGCTGGGAACGCTGCTCGCGGGGCCCTGGTTGGCGGGGTTGCCGGGGCTGGCGAGCCTGGGGCGCCTACCGCGTCTGCTGTTCGTGCCGTGGGCGATCTCGGCGCTGTCGTGGCTCGCGTGGGCGCTACAGGGACTGCGCATGCCCGATCGGCTGGAGCTCGTGGCCGGGATCGCCGGGCTGGCGTCGGCGGGGATTGTCGGTGGCGGCGCGCTCATCCTGTTCGCGGTGCGGTACGCGCGATCGGCGGCCGATCGGCCGGCGGCAGGGCGGGGCATCGTGCTCGCCGTGTTCGTGCTCGTCTGGACGTGCGCGTTCGCGGTCGCGCAGATCCGCATCGGCGCCTCGGCGTGAGCTCTGTAAAATGCGCGCGGGTGAACGTCACCGTCACCATCCTTCCGACGCCGGACGCCGCCTGCGCGCGGGCGGCAGAGATCATCGCCGACCTGCTGGCCGCGAAGCCGGATGCGGTGCTCGCGCTGCCTGCAGGCAACACGCCGCGGCCGGTCTACGCCGAGCTGGCGCGCCGCCACCGGGAGCAAGGTCTTTCGTTCGCGCGCGCGACGGCGTTCTCGCTCGACGAATACGCGGGCCTCGCCGCCGATCACCCCGCCGCGTTTCGCCGCTTCATGCAGGAGGCGCTCTACAGCCACGTCGACCTGCCGCGCGAGCGGGCACACGCGCCCGCCGGAGACGCCGCCGATCCGCGTGCCGCGTGCGAAGACTACGAGCGCGCGATCGCCGCCGCCGGTGGTCTCGACCTCTGCTTCCTCGGCATCGGCGGCAACGGACACATCGCCTTCAACGAGCCGGGCGCGCCGGTCGACGCACGCACGCAGGTCGTCGCACTGGCCGACGACACGCGCCGCGCGATCGTCCCTTCGTTCGGCGCGGGACCAGTGCCCACGCATGCGCTCACGATCGGCGTCGGGACGATCCTCGCCGCCCGTCGCTGTGTCTTGCTCGCGTACGGCGCCGCGAAGGCCGCTGTGGTCGCGCGCGCGATCGAAGAACGACCGTCGCCGGCGCTACCCGCGTCCGCGCTGCAACTTCACGCGGACGCGACCTTCATCCTCGACGCCGCGGCAGCGGCGGGGCTGCGGCGGGCGGCGTAACCGCCGCAGCGTCGCGAGACGACTACCAGCCTTTGCCGGCCGGCGCGGGCGGCGGCGCGGCGGCACCCGGCTTCGCGCCCGCGGGCGGCGCCGGAGGAGCACCAGGCGCGGCCGGCGGCGCCGCGGGGCCCTCGTGCGTGTGGCACCCGTAGCAGCCGAAGCCCTTCGGGTTGCTCTCGCTCCATTCGGCCTGCCCGATCAGCGCCGCCATCGTCGGCTTGACCTGCGTGCCCATGAACTTCGCCGCTTCCGGCTTCTTTTGCATGAGCGCCATGAACCCGGCGCGATCGGTCGGTGCCGGCAGCTTCGGCAGGTCGGCGTTCGGCATCTTGAACTTCTTCTCGCTGGCCTTCTCGCCGTGGCACGTCTGGCAGTTCATGTTCGAGTAGTGCTTCTTGTCGAACGCGACGAACAGCTTCTTCATCTGCGGAAGCACCGTCGACTTCATGTACTTCTTCTTGTCGGCGAAGCTCATGTGCTCCCAGTCGATCTTCTTGGCTGGAGCGGCCGCCGTGGCCGGGGCCGGGGCGGCGCCGGCGTCGGCGGCGTGGGCCGGCTGGCCGCCTCCGCTTGCGACGAGCGCGACGAAGGAAAGGGCGATGGCGAATACGATCTGAACGAGCTTGATCTTCATCAGGGAGGCTCCGTGAGCGAAAGGTTCGTCTACGATGCGCGTCGGATCGTCGCG
>DATMZL010001072.1:0-3528 GCA_035607075.1 Polyangia bacterium | reverse complement strand
CACGAGCGGCGTCTGCATGGGCGTGTCGGGCCAGGCCGGCTCGACGGGCATGGCGGGCGCGTCCGGCCTCGCGGGCCGGGGCGGCACGACCGGTGTTGGCGGCGCGGCGGGCACGACCGGCGTCGGCGGCGCGGCGGGCAGCGTCGCACCGACGGGCGCCGGCGGCGCGGCGGGCACGACCGGCCTCGGCGGCTTCGGCGGCGCGGGCGCGTCGGGCATGCCGTTCCAGCCGCTCGCGGCGGCCGCGGCGGTCCGCAAGGTCAAGAACCTGATCACCGGCCTGCCGCCCACCGACGCCGAGATCGCGACGGTCACGACGTCGGGCCAGATGGGCCTTCAGACGCTGATCAACGGCTGGATGTCCGACACGACGACCAGCCCGATGTTCAAGACGAAGATGGTCACGTTCTTCCGCAACTTCTTCCAGCAGACGGGCTTCCAGGCGACCGAGGACTTCAAGATCCAGCTGCTTCAGAACGGCGGCTTCGACTTCGGACCGCTGGGGACGGCCGCCGTCGGCGACGACGCGTTCTACCGCCTGGTGCAAAACCTCGAGGACAGCTTCGCGCTGACCGCGTGGCAGCTGGTCGCCGAGGGCCGCCCGTTCACCGAGGTGCTGACCACCCAGCGCTTCATGATGACGACCGGCCTCAAGAGCCTCTACGTCCAGGTCGAGACCGTGCCGGACGCGCCGTTCGGCAACACGAGCTCGACGCCGACCTGGACGATCGACTACAGCACCAACCCGATCACGCTCGACATGGCGCTGACCAACATGGTGTTCAGCGACGAGCTGCCGGCCAGCGGCGCGGGCAGCTTCTCGCTGGGCAGCGCCCAGGCGTGCCGCGACGCGGGCGCCGCGACGGGCGCGTTCCGCGGCACGTCGCTGCTGTTCCAGCGCCTGCTCGGCTTCACGCCGCGCCTGCCGTTCTCGGGCAACCCGACCTGCTTCGAGCACGCGTCGAAGCCGTACTTCACGACCTCCGATCTCACCGACTGGGGGTGGGTGACGATCAACCACAACGCGACGCCGACCACGCGGCCGGCGACGCTGTCGTACCAGCTGCCGACGCTGCGGACGATGACGACGATGTCGCTGTCGCTGCCGCGCGTCGGCTTCTACACGACACCCGCTTTTCTTGCCCTGTGGAACACGAACGACAGCAACCAGCACCGCGTGACCGCGAATCAGACGCTGCTGGTCGCGCTGGGCCAATCGTTCACCAGCGCGAACAGCATCATGCCGCTCAGCACCGTCGGGCTCGACAGCAACCACTCGGTGGCGGGCAGCGAGTGCGTCGGCTGCCACAAGAGCCTGGACCCGCTGCGCCAGTTCTGGGCGGCCGAGTACGACTTCAACGACCGCAACGACTTCCCGGCCGCGAACCGGTTCACGGGCGGCGGCGCGAACCCGCGGCCGGCGACGCCGGGCGGTCTGCTCGCCTTCGGCTCGGTGAACGCGACGGGCGCGAACATGTACGCGCTCGGGCCGCTGCTCCAGCAGGTCGCCGGCGAGACCGTCGCCGGCGTGTCGGTCACGCGCTTCGCCATGGCCGTCACGCAACAGCTTTGCTACTACGCGAACTCGTCGGGCTGCCTGGAGACCGATCCCGAGTTCGGGCGCGTCGCGCTCGCCTTCCAGAACGCCAACTACCAGTTCCCGACGCTGATCCGCGAGCTGTTCTCGTCCCCGCTGGTGACCAACGCAGCGACGACGGCGACCACCGACGCAAACGGCGTCACCATCAGCATCTCGCGCCGCGATCAGATCTGCGCGTCGCTGTCGAACCGTCTGAACGTCGCCGACATCTGCGCGCTGGACGTGCCGCTGCCGAGCAGCACGCAGGCGGCGACCGTGAAGATCGTGAACAGCGTGCCCACCGACGCGTTCTCGCGCGGCAGCGAGATCCCGGTGACGCCGTCCGACCCGACGCTCTTCTATCGCGCCGCCAGCGAGATGCTGTGCGAGAACGTCGCCGCAAAAGTCGTCGACGTCACGGGCGCGATGTACCAGAGCGCGAGCTACCAGACCGCGATCGCCGACATGGTGTCGCGCATCGTCGGCTACCCGCCCGCCGACGCGCACTACGCGATGGCGGTGCAGATCCTGACCGACCACTACAACGCCGCGCTCACGTCGACGCAGAACAGCGGCTCCACCACCGCCAAGGCGACAAACGCGCTGCGCTCGACGTTCGCGGCGGCCTGTCAGTCGCCCACCTCGCTTTCGTTCGGCCTTTAAGCAGAGAGGAAACGCCATCATGTTGAAACGACGAGACGCGCTCCTCACCGGCCTCTTCGGCACCGGCTACGTCGGCCTCCGCGCCATGGCCACCGGGTTGCCGGCCTGGTTCATCCTGAACCCGCGCAAGGCGAACGCGCAGAGCCTGCAGTGCGCGATCACCAACCAGGCGACCATGCAGTACCTCCTGGTCAGCGCCAACTTCAACGGCGATCCGATCAACTGCAACTGCCCGGGGACGTACGCGACCGGCGGCACGACGGTGGCCAACCTGGCGATTCACCCGACGCAGGAAGAGGTGTCGGCGACGACCGTGTCGCTGGGCGGTGTCAGCTACGGCGCCGCGCTGCCGTGGGCGGATCCGTCGGTGGTCGTGGGCGCCAGCAAGGGACAGCTGAAGTCGGCGACGCTGGCGCGCACGTCGTTCTTCCACCACCTGACGGCATCGACCGTCCATGGCGACCAGCCCAAGGTGATGAAGCTGATGGGCAAGACCAGCGGCAACGAGATGCTGGTGTCCGCGTTCGCGAAGCACCTGGCGCCCTGCTTCAACACCGTGCAGCCCGAGCCGATCGCGGTCGGCGCGGGGCGCAACGGCGCCGAGCTGGTCAGCTTCTCGGGGCGCACGCTGCCGTCGATCGCGCCCACGCAGCTGAAGCAGCTCTTGACCGGATCGAAGACCGATCCGCTCGTGAAGCTGCGGACCGTGCGTGACACGACGATCGACAAGCTGAACACGCTCGCGAAGTCGGACGGCACTGGCGCGCAGAAGGCGTTCCTCGACGCGATGGCGCTGTCGCAGACGCAGGTGCGCAAGCTCGCCGATCAGCTGTCGACCACGCTCGCGTCGATCACCAGCGACAACGTGCAGGGGCAGGCGCTGGCGGCGGCGGCGCTGTTCGCCGCCAACGTCACGCCGGTGGTGACCATGCGCATCGCCTTTGGCGGCGACAACCACACCGACACGAACCTGCAGGCGGAAGCCGACCAGCACGTCAGCGGCATCGCCGGCATCCAGCAGGTGATGGACGCGCTGGCGGGGCTGTCGCTGAGCGACAAGGTCACGTTCGCGACCTTGAACGTGTTCGGCCGAAATTTGAACTCCATCGCGAAGGCCGAGGCGCGCGCCGGCCGCGATCACTACGGCAACCACGCCGTGATGGTGATGATCGGCAAGAACATCAAGCCGGGCGTCATCGGCGGGCTGACCACGCCCACCAGCGGCAACGCGCTCCAGGCGTCGGCGATCGATTCGGCCACCGGCGCCGCGTCGGCCAGCGGCGACA
>DATMZL010000536.1:0-4730 GCA_035607075.1 Polyangia bacterium | reverse complement strand
CCACCAGCGCGGTCACCGCCTTCACTCGCACTGCATGAACAACCGAGCTGCAACTCCCGACCAGCTCACGTACCATCTCTGCGACGCGCATCCTTTGTGACTCCTTGAGCTTCGACAACCCAAGAAGATCACGTTTTGGGTGCGCGTCGTTTCCTAACCGATCGAATCCACTCCGACTTTTGTGGGGATTCGCCAGGGGTCAGGGTGAGGGGTCTCCAGGAGTCACGGACACGTGCAGCCCTTGTCGCCGGCGTACTTGCGGCAGCGGCCGACGCGAGCGCCATCGCGAAGCTCGCAGCCCCCTTCGCACTCGCAAGCGGAGTGGCAGGCGCGCCCCGCGTCCTTCGCGCCACACAGGCAGCCGAGCACGCCCGTCATCCCGTGATTTCCCCAGTGGCCGCCGCAGGCGCGGCAAGCGGCGCGCGCGGCGTCGAGCGCCGGATTGGTCGCACGCGCCTGCGCGCGCAACGGCGTCAGGTTCCCGACCAGCGTGACCTCGAACGAGAGCAAGCCGTCGGACCACAACGGCCGCGCGAACGTGCGTCGCGTCCCGGCCGGCACCTCGAACGGGTGACCGGAGACGAAGTCCCATATCGTCGGCGAGCGGTTCTGCCAGCGCACGACCCGCAACAGCTCGACGGTCATCTCGCTGCAGTTGTCGACGACGACGACGACAGAATGGCCACTGCAACCGGAGACGCCAGAGCGGCATGTCATGGTGACGTCCGCGGCGTGCAGCGTGACGTCTCGACGCGCGCCGCAAACAGTCGGAACCGGCGCGTACAGCGGCGCTGTCAGCATAAACGCAACCAGCGACGTCACATCACGGCTGACAACCGCGCCGCCCTGCGGTTCCGCGCGCCCGCGCGGCGCGCTACGGCAGCGGGCGAACGACGATGTCGTCGAACTCGGCTGTGGCGTTCCGGACCAACAGGCCGATGCCGCCCATGGGCAGGATCTTGTCGGCGTCCACCGCGGTGTACGTGCCCTTCATGCTGCCGTTGAGATACGCGGTCAGCACGTTGCCCTGGACGTCCAGCCGCAGTGTCACCCAGGTGCCCACGGCGAAACCGGTCGAGTCCAGCGAGCTGCTCAGTGACGTGTTGCTGCCGTTGTTGAGCTTTATCTTCAGCGCCTTCGTGTCGCTGCTGGGCGAGATCATCAGGTAATAGAACGAATCGGGGCCGGTCAGCCGCGCGCAGATGGCGACGCCGTCCGAGCTGGACGTGCCGGTGAAGCTTGTCACCTTGACCTTCGCCTCGACGGAATAGTTGGTCCAGTTCATCGAGCCCACCGCGCCGATCGCCTGATCGCCTGCGGTCTCGCTCATGCTCACGACCATCATCTGCGCGCCGTCGCTGACGAGCGAATGCGTCAAGTTGAACGCCCAGTCCCACGCGCCCTTCATCGGATCGAAGTCTTCGCTGAACAGGACCGTACCGCCCCCGGCGCCTGTCACGCCCGCCGCTCCCGTGGTGCCGCCGCGTCCCGCCGCTCCCGTCGTTCCACCGCGCCCCGCGCTTCCCGTCGTGCCACCCCGCCCCGCGGCGCCCGTCGTGCCACCTCGTCCCGCCGTCGCCACCGAGCCGGCCGTTCCGACGTTGCCGGCGCTGCCGGTCGTCCCGGCGCTGCCCATCGTGCCCGCGTTGCCCGCGTTGCCGTTGTCACCGGCGCTGCCCGTCACGCCCGCCATCCCCGTCGGGCCCGCGTCCTGGTAGCGGTAGTAACCTTCCGTGCTCAGGCAGGCGCCGACGCCGACGCAGAGCGTTCCCGCGAGCGGTAACAGCAGGCGAAAGCGAGAGCGCGGGACGTGTCGGGACATGCAGCGATCCTCGTCGGGCTTAGTGTCCCGACGGGATCTCGATCGGCTCAAATTTGGGCGCCAGCAGGTGAATCGCCAGGAACGCCACCAGATACGCCGACCCACAAATACCGAAAAGGATGGCGTATCCCGACGTGCCCATGCTGTCGAGCAGCATCCCCGCGAGCAGCGGAAACGCGATCCCGCCCAGCGATCCCGCCATCCCACCGACACCCACCAGCGACGCCACCGCGCGCTTCGGAAACATGTCGGACGTCATCGTGAAAAGGTTCGCGGACCACGCCTGGTGCGCGGCGCCCGCGATGCCGATCAGCACCACCGCGGGCCACGGACCGACGCGCGTCGCGAAAAAGATCGGCAGCACGAAGCAGGCGAAGATGAACATGCCGGTCTTGCGCGCCCGAGTGACGGTCCAGCCGCGCCGCGCGAGGGCGCCCGTCAACCAGCCGCCCACGATGCTGAGCACGGTGATGATCGCGTAGATCGTCACCAGGTGGACCCAGCTCTTCTTGATGTCGAGGCCCCACTTTTTCTTGAACAGGTCGGGCAGCCAGGTCAGGAAAAACCACCAGACCGGATCGGTCAGCAGCTTGCCGACGATGAACGACCACGCCTGCCGGTAGCCGAGGATCGTGCCCCACGCGAGCGGGCGCTCGCCCGCCGCGCCGGAATCAGCGTCGGAGCGGATGTGATCCAGCTCGTCGCGCTTCACCCGCTTCGACTTCTCCGGATCGTCATAGAACGGCAGCCACAAGAACAACCAGGCAAAGCCGACGATGCCCATGAACACGAACGCCGCCCGCCAGCCCCACCGCGCGGCGATGGGCGGAATGATCGCCGGGGCGACGATCGCCCCGACGTTCGCGCCCGAATTGAACAGCGCCGTCGCGAACGCCCGCTCGCGCCGCGGGAACCAGTGCGCGACCGCCTTGATCGACGACGGGAAGTTTCCGCCTTCGCCGAGGCCCAGCGCGGAGCGCGCGACCTTGAACCCGAACGCGCTGCCGACAAGCGCGTGGCCTGCGGCGGCGACGCTCCAGGCGGCGATCGAGACCGCGTAGCCGATCTTCACGCCGAAGCGATCGATGAACCAGCCGAACGCGAACAGACTGACCGCGTACGCGCCCTGGAACGCCGAGTTCGCGGCGCCGTACTCGGCGTTCGTCCAGCCGAGCTCGTTGTCCAGCGTCCCTTTGATCAGCGCCAGGACTTGCCGGTCGATGTAGTTGATCGTGGTGGCGAGGAACAGCAGCGAGCAGATCAGCCAGCGGTAGCGACCGACGACGGTCGCGATCGATCCGCCTGCGGTGACGGTGGGCGTGGACATGGGCTCCCCAACAGTTGCCCGGCGCGTGCCGGAAAGCTCTTTTTACGGCGAAATCGCGGATTTGGGCGCGAAAAACCGCGCCGCTGGCCCTGAGCTTCCCACCCGCCGACCGGACACTCACGTGCGCAGGAGGCCCCGCTTGCGCACGACTCGGCCGTTGATGTCATTTTCCGCCACCGGCCTTTTGCTGCTGGCGTGCACCGCCAGCGTCAATCCTTCACCTTCGACCGGTCGAGGTGGCAGCGGCGGCAACAACGCTACCGGCAACGCGGGCACCGGCAGCCCGGGCACCGGCGGATTCAGCGGGCTGACCGGCACGGCGGGCGTCATCGCCGTCGGCGGCGCCGGCGGCAAGACCTGCGGCCTCCAGAAGTTCGACGTCGAGCGCAAGCCGGCGGAGGTCCTGCTGTTGCTCGACCGATCGAAATCAATGATCGAGGACAAGACCTCGGACGGCGTCACGTTGAAATGGAACGCCGTCCTCCCCGCGCTGAAGCAGGTCATCATGGACACCGACGCGTCGCTGTCCTGGGGCCTGAAGACATTTCCGGAAGGCGGGGGCGCGGAGTGCGTCCCCGGCAGCGTGACGGATGCCGTCGTCGTCCCCGTCGCGCCGATGAACGCCGCGGCGGTCGTCGGCGCGCTGAACGACACGACCAACGCGGCGACGCAGCCGCAGGGGAACGGCACGCCGACAGGCGACGCGGTCACAGCGGCGTTCAACTACCTGCGCAAGTTGAACACGACGAATCCGAAGTACATCCTGCTCGCCACCGACGGAGCGCCGTCGTGCGCGGGCACGACCAAGGACAGCAGCGCGGCGCGCGACGCCGCGTATGCGGCGGTGATGGCCGCGTCGTCGGCCTCGCCGCCGATCTACACGTTCGTGGTCGGCGTCGCCACCAACAGCAGCAACGAGTCGTCGACGCTCAACATGCTCGCGGACGCGGGCGGCCGGCCACGTCCCGGTCTGCTCACGCACTTCTACCTGGGCAACTCGACGACGGAGCTGACCGCGCAGCTCGCATCGATCACCGGTCAAGCGGCGACCTGCACGTTCCCGCTGGACCCGCCACCGCCGGTCCTGAACGACCCGACCAAGCTGGGGATGTACTTCCCGCCGACGGGTACACCGATGGCGTGCACGATGACGACCGACTGCCCTGACGGGCAGGCGTGCGTCAACAGCATGTGCATGCTGAAGGTGCCGTACGACGGGGCGATGGGGAACGGGTGGGCGTACACCGACGCGAACGACACCGCGGTCCAAGCCTACGGATCGTGGTGCGACATGATCAAGGCGTCGGGCGCGAACACCGTGCAGGTCATCTACGGCTGCCCGACGATCAACCCTCCGTAGTCGGGCTCCGCTCGGCAATGGACCGAGCGCCCGCCTCACGATTCGTCGATTCGTGAACTCGCTCGAGGCGGCGAACCGAACATCCGCAGATTTAAGTGGGGCGGGGCCGCGCGGCGACCGCCGGATGTTCGTCGACCCGCAATGGACCGCCGGCGCGTCGCCAGCCGATGGCGGCCATCCAGGTCGTCGGGGACACCGTGACCGGGCAGCCGTTCGTGTTC
>DATMZL010000140.1:0-6910 GCA_035607075.1 Polyangia bacterium | reverse complement strand
CGTCGCCGGCGAGCCCGCGTTCGACGAACAGATGATCGGGTTCGGTCGGTGGGTCGCCGACTACTATCAGGCGCCGCTCGGCGAGGTCCTGCGCGCGGCGCTGCCCCAGGGCGAGCAGGCGAGCGCGACGCGCGCGGTCCGCCTGACCGCTGCGGGGCGGCGCGCGCTGGAACGCCAGCCGGCGCTGCTTCCCGGCGCCGCGCCCGCGGAGCCGATCCTGGCGGCGCTGGCGGCAGCCGGCGGCGAGCTGGCGCTGCGGCGTCTGGAGCGCGCGGTCCCGGGCGCCGGGCGCCGGCTGCCCCGGCTGATCGAGGCGGAGCTGGTCGAGACGGGCGACGAGGTGCAGGCGCGCCGCCCGCCGCCGACGGTCGCGTACGCGCGCGCGACCGGCGCATCGATCGACTCGCTGCCCCGACGGGCCGCCGCCAAGCGCGCGCTCGCGGGCAAGCTCGCGGCGGCGGGCGAGGGCGTGCTCGTGTCGTCGCTGACGGCGGCGGAGCGCACCACGCTGCGGGCGCTGGTCGCCGCCGGCCTGGCGCGCGTCGAGCATCGTGAGGTCGTGCGTCCGCCGGTTCAAATGCGGGACCCCATGGGGGTCCCGCTGCCTCCCGCGATGGGCTCCGACGGGCAAATCCCGTCTACGCCCGACCTGATCGACGCGCCCGCCGTCACGGTTCCCGAAGGGATCACGCTGAACGCGGCGCAGACGCACGCCATCGACACGCTGACGGCGGCGCTGGCGGGCGGCTTCGCGAGCTTCTTGCTTCAGGGTGTCACCGGTTCGGGCAAGACGGAGGTTTACCTGCGGGTCATCGCCGCGGCGCGAGCAGCCGGGCGCGGCGCGCTGGTTCTGGTGCCGGAGATCGCGCTGACGCCGCAGCTGGCGGCCCGCTTCCGCGCCCGCTTCGGCGAGGACGTCGCGGTGCTGCACAGCGCGCTGCCGCCGCGCGAGCGGCTGGCGGCGTGGCGGCGGCTGCGGGCGGGCGAGGTCGGCATCGCGCTGGGCGCGCGGTCGGCCGTGTTCGCGCCCGTGCGCGCGCTGGGCGTCGTCGTCGTCGACGAGGAGCACGACCCGTCGTTCAAGCAGGAGGAGGGCGTCCGCTACCACGGGCGCGATCTGGCGGTCGTCCGCGCGCAGCGCGCGGGTGCGATCGCGATCCTCGGATCCGCCACGCCGTCGCTGGAAAGCGCGTTCAACGTGATGCGCGCGCGGTTCACGCGGCTGGTGCTGCCAGAGCGGGCCACGCCGCGACCGCTGCCCGACGTGACGGTCATCGATCTGCGGCGCCATCCGCCCGGCCCCGACGGGCTGCTGTCGGCGCCGCTCACCGACGCGCTGGCCGCTGCGCTGGCGGCGGGCGAGCAGAGCATCCTGTTCCTCAACCGGCGCGGGTTCTCGACGCTGATGCTGTGTCACGCGTGCGGCCACGTCGTGCGCTGCCCCAACTGCGCGGTGTCGATGACGTACCACCGGGGACGCTCGCGGCTGGTGTGCCACTACTGCGGACGCCTGCAACACGTGCCGGAACGCTGCCCGTCGTGCGGTTCGCCGCGGCTCGAGCGGATGGGGATCGGAACCGAGCACGTGGAATCGATCGTGCGCGAGCGCTTCCCCGACGCGCGCGTCGCGCGACTGGACCGCGACACCGCCGGCGAGCGCTCGGCGCCGGGCAGCGGCCTCGACGCGATCCTGGCCCGGATGCACGCGCACGAGATCGACGTCCTCGTCGGGACGCAGATGGTGACGAAGGGCCACGACTTTCCGGGCGTGACGCTGGTGGGCGTGCTGAAGCCCGACCAGACGATGAACCTCCCCGACTTCCGCGCCGCGGAGCGGACCTTCCAGCTGATCGAACAGGTCGCGGGGCGGGCGGGCCGCGGCGATCGTCCCGGGCGCGTCATCATCCAGACGTACGCGCCCGATCACCCCGCAATCACCGCCGCCGCTGCGCACGACTACGAGGGCTTCGCGCACGCCGAGCTGGCGGCACGCGAGGAGACCGCCTACCCGCCGTTCACGCGCATGATCGCGCTGCGGATCGACTCCACCGACGGGGCGCGCGCCCGCGCGGCCGCGACGACGGCGGCTGATGCCGCAAAGCGCGCCGGCGCCGCCGTCACCGTGCGCGGCCCGGCCGAAGCGCCGCTGGCGATGCTGCGCGGCCGCATCCGCTGGCAGGTCTGGCTGTCGTCACGCGATCGCGCCGCTCTCGCCGCCGCCGCCCGCACCGCAGCAGACGCCGTCAACGCCACCGGCGATCTCCGCCTCGCCGTCGACGTCGACCCCCACAGCACCCTCTGATCCGGCTCCGGTCCCCTCGCCCCGCGAAGCGGGGAGAGGGTCAGGGTGAGGGGTCCGACGCCTCGTCGAGCACCGCGACGACGATCACCACGTCGTCAACAAGGGTTCCGGAGCGCGCGTGCACGAGATCCACAAGCGCGCTCGCTACGTCGTCGGCGGCGCCGCGCGCAACCGCCCGGATCTCGTCGATGGGCACGTAATCGAAGAGCCCATCGCTGCCCACCACCAGCGTGCCGCGCGCCGGCGCGGCGAACGGGCGGGGCGACGCCCATCCGGTGCCGAGACGCGGCTTGCGGATTTGATCGGCGGTGAGCTCGACGGATGTCTCGCCGAACAGCCAGGCCCGGCTGTCGCCCGCGCTCGCGCCGACGACGGACGTCGGTGTGATCGCGAGGGCGATTCCGGTTGTTTCTCCGGCGAGAGACTGCTGTTCGATCTCTCTGTCGAGGTCGCAAAAGAGGGCGGTCCAGGCTGCGCCATCGGTGAGATCGATTGTTCGCAATTCGACGGCGCGCTGAACCCCCGCGATGAACGTCTCGGCGGCCGCCGCCGCGCCGGGAAGCCCGCTTGTTCCATCGGCAACACACACGACGCTGTGCGCGCCAGCAGTCAGTGTCAGCGCGCGGTCTTCCGTAGCTTCGCGGTACGAAGCAGCAGCGGAGCTGAAGCGCGGCACACGACGATTGTGGCTCAATTCGAGAGGGAGAACGCGTGCGGGCGGCCCCTCACCCTAGCCCTCTCCCCGCTTCGCGGGGCGAGGGGACCTGAGCTTCGCGGGGCGAGGGGACCTGATCTTCGCGGGCGAGGCACCCGATCGGGTTCGCGCGAGGGGACCGGATCTTCTGGTAGATTGCCCTATCTAGATGAAGTTGCTCATCATCTCGGGCCCCTATGAAGCGGATCGCCTCCGCAAAGCGGCGGTGTCCGCGGGGTTCGAGGCCGTGGCGGTCGAGCCGGGCGAGAGCCTTTCGGGCTGGATCACCGCGAGCCGGCCGACGCTGATCGTGATGGCGCCCCAGATGGTGCACGCCGACCCGGCTCAGGCGCTGGCCAAGGTTCGCTCGGTTCCGCGCGGCCGTGTGCCGATTTTCCTCGTCGGAGACGGCGCGGACGAGTCCCGGATGGCGGGCCTCGCCGACGGCTTCTTCGTCCGTCCGGTCTCGCCGGACGAGTTGCTCGAACGCGCGCGCGCGGTGCTGACGGCGTCGGTCAAGGACGGCAACGGAACCTCGCGCCGCGCGCGGACCGGGGAAAATCTGGCGGCGACCCCCGCCAGCCAGGAGTTCACGCGCGGGGCCCGCACGCCGCGCGGCGGCCCGAATCTGGGGCGGCCGGCGGTCGGGCTGAAGCCGCTCAAGGCCAGCGCGGCCGCCGCCGCGCCGCGCGTGCCGCCGGCTTCGAACACGGCGGGCGACGCGAACGCGATGCTGGCGAAGCTGAGCGCCGGCATCGACGACCTGTTCGAGGCTGACCTCTCGAGCGCGCTGGCGTCCGCGCCGCGCACGATCACCGCGCCCGAGGGCGATCGCGAGTTCGATGACATGCCGACCGACGATCGCCGGCAGCGCTCGGCGTCGGACCGGCGCGCGTCGCTGCTGGCGCGCTACGCGCTGGTCGAGGAAGGCGACTACTTCCAGATCCTGGGGATCGCGCGGGACGCGTCCACGGCCGACATCCAGATCGCGCACGACCGCATCGCGCGCGAGATCGCGCCCGAGGAGATCGAGCCCGCGCTGGCGACCGAGCTGGGCGAGAAGCTGGACGCGATTCGCGAGGTGGTGGCCGAGGCGCTGCGCGTGCTCGCCGACAAGGACCTCCGTCCGCGCTACACGAAGCACCTGTCCTGAGGTGTATGAAACGATGACGACGCTGCGGGCGGTGTTCTTTGGCTCGCCCGCGTTCGCGGTCCCGGCGCTGCGCGCCGTCGCCGCAAACGCGACGCTGGTGGCTGTGGTCAGCCAGCCCGATCGCCCCGCCGGGCGCGGGCAGGAGCGATCGCCGCCGGCGGTGAAGGTCGCGGCTACGGCGCTGGGCGTGCCGGTGATCCAGCCCGAGAAGATACGCACGCCCGAATTCGAGACGCAGCTGGCGGCGTTCGCTGCCGACGTCTTCGTCGTGGTCGCTTACGGGCGCATCCTGCCGCAGCGGCTGCTCGATCTACCGCGGCTCGGTCCCTGGAATGTCCATGCGTCGCTGCTGCCGAAGCTGCGCGGCGCCGCGCCGATCCAGTGGTCGCTGATCCGCGGCGACACGGAGACCGGCGTCTCGATCATGCGCATGGAGGCGGGCCTCGACACCGGCCCGGTCGCGTCGGTGCGCGCGCTCGCGATCGGCGACGACGACACGGCAGGGACGCTGGCGGATCGCCTCGCCGATCTCGGGGCTGCGTTGCTCGCCGAGACGCTGCCCGCGATCGCCGACGGCCGCGTCGTGCTGACGCCGCAGGATGACGCGGGCGCGACGCTGGCGCCGCTGCTGACGAAGGGCGACGGCCACCTGACGTTCGATCGGCCGGCGCGCGTCGTGTCCGCGCACGCGCGCGGCGTCGATCCCTGGCCGGGCGCCAGCGCGCTGCTGGAGGGCGAGCCGCTGAAGCTGTTCGCCCCACGCGTCGTCGACGCCGGTGCCGCCGGTCGTCCCGGCGAGGTGCTGGGGTTGCGCGCGGAAGGCCTGGCCGTCGCGTGCGCGGACGGCGCGATCGCGTTCGGCGAGCTGCAGCTCCCGGGGCGGCGGCGCCTTCCCGCGGCGGCCGTGCTCGCCGGGTACCGCATCGCTGCGGGCACGGTCCTCGCGTGACCGCGCGCAAGCCGCCCGTCCGGCGCGACGCGCGCGCTCGAAACGCGCCCGCCGCCGTCACCGCCCGCTCGCTCGCGCGCGCCGTGCTCGAGCGCGTCGAGGTCGGCGGCGCCTACGCCAACCGCGCGCTGTCGGCGGCGCTGGAGCGCGCGCCTGCGCTGGCCACCGAGGATCGCGCGCTGGCGACGGAGCTGGTCTACGGCGTCCTGCGCCGGCGCGGGCGCATCGATCGCGCGCTGCAGGCGTTCGCGACCAGCGGCCTCGACAGGCTGGACCCGCGCGCGCGCGTCGCGCTGCGCGTGGGCGCGTACCAGATCTTGTTCCTCGACCGCATCCCCGCGTACGCGGCGGTCGACGATGCTGTCGACGCGTGCAAGCAGATCGCGGGGCGCGGGGTCGCGGGCTTCGCGAATGCGCTCTTGCGACGCCTGGCGCGCGAGGGCGAGCCGCCGCTGCCGGACGCCGCCGTCGATCCGGCCGGGCACATGGTTGCTGCGGGCGGGTTGCCGCGCTGGCTGGCAGACCTGCTGCTCGCCGAGCGGCCCGCCGTCGAGGCGCTCGCGTTCGCCGCCAGCATCGCCGACGCTGCGCCCGTCACGCTGCGCGCGAACACCGGGCGCGTCACGCGCGACGAGCTGGCGGCGCGGCTCGCGACGGAGCGGGCGGCGGCAGCGCTGACCCCGTCGGCGATCGCGCCCGACGCGCTGGACGCGCGCCACCTGGACGCGCCCGCCACGACCCAGGCGTGGCGTGACGGCCTGTTCGCGATCACCGACGCGGGCGCGCAGGTCGTCGTCGAGCTGTGCGGCGCGGCGGCCGGCGAGCAGATCCTGGACGCGTGCGCCGGCGTGGGCGGCAAGACCGCGCATCTGCTCGCGCTGGCCGGCGATCGCGCGCGCGTCGACGCGCTGGACGTCGCCGGCGACAAGCTGGAGACGGCGCGCGCAACGCTGCAACGCCTCGGGTTGACGGGCGCGACGTTGGCGGTCGCCGATCTGACGAAGCCTCTCGCCGATCCGACGCTGCGTTACCACCGCATCCTGCTCGATGCGCCTTGCAGCGGCCTGGGCGTGCTGCGCCGGCACCCAGAAGCGCTGGTGCGGCGCGTGCCAGCCGATCTGGAGATGCTCGCGGCGCAGCAACTGCGCATGCTGACGGCGGTCGCGCCGGCTCTGTTGCCGGGCGGCGTGCTCGTGTACGCGGTGTGCACGTTCGAGCGGCGCGAATGCGAGGACGTCGTCGCGGCGTTCCTGCGCGCGCATCCGGACTTCGCGATCGAGGGCGCGGCCGCCGCGGGTGGCAGCGTGCCCTGGGATCGGTTGACCGACGCGGCGGGCGCCGTTCGCACCTGGCCGCACCGCGACGCCGCCGATGGTTTCTTTGCGGTGCGATTGCGCCGCGCGTCCACAAGAATCCCGTGAAGAAATCGGCCCCGGCGTGCCCTGGGCGTAGGAGAACGGCTCCTGGGGGCGCGCGCAGAAAGGTAGTATCGGACACGATGAGAGGTCGGCTTGCTCTACCGTTCGCGGTCGTCATCCTCATCGCCGCCGGATGTGGCGGCGGGAACGACGGCTCGGGATCCGGCGGCGACGCCGGTGGTGCTGCCGGCAACACCGGCGCGGCGGGAACTTCCGCGCGCGGCGGCTCGGGCGGAGGGACCGCGGGCACCAGCGGCGCGGCCGGCACGAGCGGCTCGACGGGGATCGGCGGCAGCACCGGCGTGGGCGGTACGTCCGGCACGACGGGCAGCGCAGGCTCGAACGCGGGCAGCGGCGGCGCGGCGGGCATGGGCGGGTCGACCGGGCGCGGCGG
>DATMZL010000147.1:0-2827 GCA_035607075.1 Polyangia bacterium | reverse complement strand
GCCGCGGAAGTTGCGCCCGTTGATGAAGAAGTTGGGCGTGCCGTGCGTGCCGAAGTTGGCGGCGGCGTCCATGTCGCGTTTGATGCGCTCCTTGCCCTTCTCCTTGTCCATGGCGTCCTTGAACTTGGCCATGTTGAGCCCCACCTCGCCGGCGATCTTGTCGAGCGTCGGGCGGTCGAGGTTCTGCTGGTTGGCGAACAGCTTGTCGTGCATCTGCCAGAACTTGCCCTGCTCGCGCGCGGCCTCGGAGGCGATCGCGGCCGGCATGGCGTTGTTGTGGAAGGGCAGCGGGTTGTGGCGGAACGAGATGCTGACGTCGTCGCCGTAGTCCTTCGTGATCTGTTCCAGCGTGCCGTTCACGCGGCTGCAGAACGGGCACTGGAAATCGGAGAACTCGACGATGGTGACCTTGGGCTGTTTGCCGCCCTTGGTCGGCGCGTCGCCGACGGCGACCTTGTAGACCTCGGGACCGGCGCCCGGGCCCTTCTGCGGCTGCGCCGGCTTGTTGTCGGCCGCCGGGGCGCCCGCGGGCGAGGCCTTCGCGCCCTTCATGAACGCGGCGTAGACCTGGCCGGGCGGCGTGCCCTTCGCGATCAGCTTGTCGGCGCGCGACAGCTCGTCGTCGATGACCTCTTTGAACTTCTCGAAGGGCTGCGCGCCCACCACGTTGCGGCCGTCGATGTAGAAGTTCGGCGTCCCGTTGGCGCCGACCTGCTTGGCGACGTTCATGTCGTTCGCGATCTGCGCCTTGCCGGCGCCGCTATCGAGCGCGGCCTTGAACTTGCCGACGTCGAGGCCGATCTCCTGGGCGTACTTCTCCAGGTCGGGGCGCTTCAGGTTCTGCTGGTTCGCGAACATCTTGTCGTGCATCTCCCAGAACTTCCCCTGCGCCTGGGCCGCGACGGCGGCCTCGGCGGCCAGCGGCGCGTCCGCGTGGAACGGCAGCGGGTTGTGGCGGAAGACGACGCGGACCTTGTCCCCGTACTCCTTCTCAATCTGCGCGATGGTCGGGACGACGCGGCTGCAGAACGGGCACTGGAAGTCGGAGAACTCGACGACCGTGACCTTCGCGTTCGGTGATCCCTTCGCCGCGCCTTCGACAGGGACGCGCGTGCGATCGACGCCGTGGGCGGCGCCCTGCGGTCCGAAGTCCTTCTGAGCGGCGGCCGACTTGGTCGAAGCGGTTGCGCCGCCCTTGTCCTTGACGACCAGTCGCCCGATTCCGTATCCGCCTCCCAGCACCACCACCAGCAGAGCTAAAACTGTTCCTTTGTTCATGACTGTCTCCGTTTCGATTCGCTACACAACCGCGTGAAATTCACCTGAGAAAAGAAACCGAGCGCGTGCAGGGACGCGGCCCCACCCGCACGCGCGCGCGAACGTCACTGCCTGCGGGTCAAGCCCGGGGCGGACGTTCCGGCGGCGCGAGCGTGCGCGCTGGAAGATCGCGCGCGTCGGCGTCGAAATGCGTGGGAACGTGAAGCGGAAGCAGGATGGGCAGCGCGACCAGGGCGACCGGCGGCATCTGGGGCGCCGAAAGCTGCGCGGGCGCTTGCGGGGCGTTGCACGACGTGAGGCCGCGGTGGCCGCGGCGCGCCGGTCCGGCGCCGGCGCTGCCGGGCTCGGGGTCGGCGAAGCGGGACATGCGGTACCAGAGATCCAGCGGCGCAGCCTCGCCGCACTCGCCGAACGCGACGTCCGCCGTCGCCGGGGTCGCGTCCGTGCACGCCGACGTGGCCGCCGGCGAAGCCGGGAGCGCCGAGACGACCAAGGTCGCGAGAAGGTTCAGCATTCGGGGGCCGCCTCAGAGGGCGGGTGAAAACGCCTGGAAGGCTACTCCACGCTCAGGGCGGCAGCAAGGCACGCCTTCGTGTCTACTGACCGACGGCTTTTTTTCTGATACACACTGCCGAGTCAAAAACGCCCAGGTAGCTCAACTGGTAGAGCAACGGACTGAAAATCCGTGTGTAGACAGTTCGACTCTGTCCCTGGGCACAAGGAGGCTGTCTTGATTGCGCGCTACGCGATGGTCCGCGCGGCGCAGAGCAGCCCTCTCAGCGGTCGTGGGCGCGCGCGGTGAGCGCGCCGACCAGCGCCTCCGCTTCCTGGCGCCGGTAGTCACCGAAGCGGCCCGCGGCGATTGGCTTCAGCGCGGCGATCGCCTGCGCGTCGCGCCCGAGGCGAACGAGCGTGAGCGCCCGATTGTAGCTCGCCTCCGGGACGAAACGCCCTTGCGGATAGCGCTGTAAATACGTGTTCCACAGCCGCAGCGCCTGAGCGGGATCCTTCCTCGCGAAGTGCGCCGCATGCGCGACGCCGTAAGCCTGGAACTCGACGTCGACGGCAGGCGTCGGTGGCAGCGCAGGCGTGGGCGTCGCGGGCGCGATCTCGACGGGGGCCCGGCGTGTAACACTCGGCCGTGGCGGCGGCAAGGGCGCGACGATCATTGGTGCAGGCGCGAGCGCGGGCGTCCGCCGCACGATCAGCGTCGCCGCCAGCGCGCCGGAGACGACCACCGGAATCGCCGCTCCGAACGCGAGCGCGAGCATCCGGCGCCCCGCCCGTCCGTGATGCCGCTCGAGCACGCGCGCGCGTGTGATGGTCGCGACCCGACCGTCGTCGGCGGTGAGCCGTCGCAGCGCCTCGACGCCGAGCGACACGCGATCGAGCGGACGGCGGCGGTTCATCTCACCACCTCCGGTTGCAGCAGCTCGCGCAGCCGGCGGCGCGCGTGGAACGCTCGCGTCCGGATAGTGCCTTCCGAGACGCCGGCCAGCGCGCCCGCCTCGGCCGACGTCATCTCCTGCACCTCACACAGCACGAACGC
>DATMZL010000165.1:0-7307 GCA_035607075.1 Polyangia bacterium | reverse complement strand
GGCGGACGGCTCTCGCGGCGCGCGACGGCGGCGGTCGTCATCGCGCCGGCCCTGGCGATGGTTGCAGCCTGGCCACTGTCGTTCTCGACGGACACGCACTCGTACATCGGCTTCGCGCGCCTGGCGACCAGCTATCACGCCAACCCCTACTTCGCCGGGACGGAGGCGTTGCTCGCCGCGCGCGATCCGATGATGGTGTTCATGACGCGTCACGCGTCATCGCCGTACGGACCGCTCTGGACCTGGCTGTCGATCGCCGTCGTCTGGGCGACGGGGCCGCTGGGCGTGTTCGTTCAGTTGACGATATTCAAGCTGATCGCGGCAGCCGCGCTGATGGCGTTGGCGAGGATCGTCGGCGAGCTCGCGGAGCATTTGGAACCGGGGCGCGGTACTGCGGCGGCGCTGGCGGTCGGGATCAATCCCTTGCTGGTGATCGAAGGGCCCGGCAACGGCCACAACGACGTGCTCATGATGGCGCTCGCGCTGGGTGCGATCCTCGCGCTCGTCCGCAGACGGTCGCGCATGGCGGCGTTGCTGGTCGGCGCAGCGGCGGCTATCAAATACATCCCGCTCGCGCTCGTCCCGTGGATGGCGATCGCGTGTGGAGCCGGCGAGCTCTGCGCGCCGCGCAACGTCGCGCCGCGGCGCACGCGGATGACGACGGCCGTGGTGTTCGTCGCGACGGCTCTGGTGCCGCTCGTGATCACCTTCGCTCCGTTTTGGCGCGGCCTCGCGACGTTGGCCGGGATCGGCGATCGCTGGCACACCGGTCAGATCGCGCTGGGGGGCCCGATCCAGATCATCTCGGCGTCCAGCGTCGCGGCCGCCGTGGTCTATGCTGCGACGTCCATCTGGGTGACGGCGCGGCCGGAGCTGGTTCGTATCGTCGCCGCCTGGACCTGCGTGTCGATCGTCTTGTTCTTCACCGTCACCGGGATGTTCTTCCCCTGGTACCTGGCCTGGAGCTGGCCGGCGCTGTTCGCGCGCTGGAACCGATGGTCGCGAATCGCAGCCATGCTGCTGATGACGATCAGCGCGCTCTGGATGCTCGCCTACTCGAGAGGACCGACGCCCTAACTTTTTCCGTTTCGGTCGCCCTTGCATGCCGTCCGTCCGTGCGTTATACACTGAACCACATGGTTCAGTATTCCAGGACGGATCGCCTCGATGCCTCGTTCGCCGCGCTCGCGGACGCCACGCGCCGCGGCGTTCTGGAGCAGCTCGGACGTACAGAAGCTTCGATCACGGACCTTGCCGGCAGGTTCCGCATGACCCTGACGGGCATGAAGAAGCACGTCGGCATCCTGGAGCAGGCCGGGCTCGTCACTACGGAGAAGGTCGGCCGCGTGCGGACGTGCAAGCTCGGCCCGCACCGACTGGACCAGGAGACGGCGTGGCTCGAGAGCCATCGCCAGCTCTGGGACGCACGCTTCGGCGAGTTGGACGTTGTGGTCGAGGAACTAAAACGGAAGGAGATGATCGATGGACGCAAGAACAGAAAGTGAACCCACGCCCCTGGAGACAAAGAACCCCACGACGGTGGAACGGAAGTCCGACCGTGAGCTCGTCATCACGCGAACATTCAACGGCCCGGCGCGCCTCGTGTTCGAGGCGTGGACCAAGCCCGAGCTGTTCAAGCGGTGGTGGATACCGAAGTCGTTCCCCATCACCCTGCTTTCCTGCGAAATGGATGTGCGTGTCGGGGGCACGTACCGTTTGCTGTTCAGCCACCCGGCCTCCCCGGAGCCGAAGGCGTTCTTCGGTACGTACACCGAAGTGGCGCCACCCGCGCGCCTCGCCTGGACCAATGACGAAGAGGGAGGCGGTGGCGCCGTCACCACCGTGACCTTCGAGGAGAAGGGCGGCAAGACGCACCTCGTGCTGCACGACCTCCATCCCTCGAAGGACGCGCTCGACGGCGCGCTCGGGTCGTACGATGGGATGCGCGAGACGCTCGACCAGCTCGCCGAGCTATTGCGGGACTGACGACGTCGCGGGCATGTATGACTCTGGGCCGCCACCGCCGCGCGGGGCGCCAATCATCAGCATGCGCGAGCCCCCGGCGTCCTCGCTCCCGCGCGTTTTCCTGTAGGTCCTCGACACGGCGGCGGCCTCGGGCGCGTCGAGGCTCTCGATGATCTTGCGCGCCTCCTCCGCTCCTTTCGGTTTCACCTGCTGCGCGGTGAACCAGGCCGTGTAGGACGTCGCGTAGTGGCTGCTGAGGTGCGCGCGCCCGCACGCCGGGAGCCCGGTCGCGGACACGATGAACGTCAACGACAACAACCAGCGTCTGGTCTGCTTCACGGGTGCGCCTCCGGCTTGGGTGCTTGGGACGGTGCGAGCTTGGCGTCTGCCTTCGGCGCCGTCGGCGCCTTCTGATTGACGGCAGCGGCGTCGTCGCCGACGACGGCCGGCGGCGCCGCCTCGGGCGGAGCGGCCGGCACGGCCTCGGGTGGAACAGGCCGGCCCAGCACGACCGCGGCGTGAACCAGGTTGGATCGCGCGCGTTCGGCCTTGGGATCCAGGCGCAGCGCCTCGACGTAAAGATCGTAGGCGTTCGCCATGTCGCCGCGGCGCTCGTAGGCGAAGCCCAGGTTGTTCTTGGCCTCGGCCTCGGTGCCGCCCATCTGGAATTCGCGGGCCGCCCGTCTGAGATCGCCCGTCGCCGCGCACGCGAAGCCGAGGTTGGTGCGCACGCGACGCGACAGCGGCGCCAGCCGGGCCGCGGACTCGTACACCGTGATCGCTTCCTTGAATTTCTGGCGCAGGTAGAGCGAGAAGCCCAGGTTGTTCAGGTACGCGGCGTTGTTGGGCCCCAGCTTGACCGCGGCCCGGTGCTCGCCCTCCGCCTCCGACCGCAGCTGGACGTCATAAAGGATGCCCAGCGCCGCGTGCGCTTCGGCCGACTCCGGCGCCAGCTTCAGGGCGGCCTTGAGATCGCTCTCCGCGTCGCCGAAAAGGCCGCGCTCTCGAAACACGATTCCCCGCAGCGTCAGCACGTCGGCGTCGTCGGGCTTCTGCCGGTGCAGCTCGTCGAGCATCGTGAACGCGTGCGCCCAGTCCCCGCGCGACACCAGCTCGTGCGCGAGCTTGTCGCGCGCGGCGTAGCCTCCATCGGGCGACCGCTGCGCCTCCCTGCTGCCGGCGCAGCTCGCGCTGCAGACGGCGGCGGCGCCCAGCGCCACGCGTGCGATCCAGGCCGAGCGCGCGCGGCCTCTCACTGACCGCCCATCTTCTTCGAGATCATCGCGACGGCCGGCCCGATCACGACCGCGAACAGCGACGGCAGGATGCACATGATCAGCGGCACCGTCATCTTGACGGACGCCATCGCGGCCCTCTCCTCGGCGCGCTGCATGCGTTTCGTGCGCATCCCGTCGCCGTGAACACGCAGCGCGCGCGACACGCTGGTGCCGAACATCTCGGTCTGGATGATCATCGCCGACAACGTCCGCAGATCCTCGACGCCGGTCCGGTTCGACAGGCGATGGAACGCGTCGGAGCGGCGCACGCCTGCCTGGATCTCGAGCAGCGTCTGCTTCATCTCCTGGGCGAGGATGGGCGCGACAAGCTCCAGCTCCTGGGACACGCGCGCCATCGCGGCGTCCAGCGACAGCCCCGCCTCCACGCAGGTGACCAGCAGGTCCATGGAATCCGGCAGCGCGTCGCTGATCGCCTGCTGCCGGCTCGTGATCTTGCTGTTCAGCCACAGGTTGGGCAGAAAGAAGCAAAACGCCAGGGAGATGATGGCGATGGCGATCGCGGGCGGCAGCTCGAACGGCGTCTCGAGGTGCGAATCGATCTGCCAGAGGGCGATGATGACCACCAGCGGTAGGAGCAACTTCACGCCCAGCAGGATCTCGACGGCGTTCTCGCTGCGATACCCGGCGTGGACCAGGGAATGCTGGATGCGCGACAGCTCCTCGCCCTGCGCCGGCTTCACCAGCCGGGCAAACGGGCGCAGGATGCTGGCAATGCGCTCGAACGTCTTCGTCGGGCGGTCGCGCTCCGACAGGAGGCCGCTGTCCATCCCGCCCGAGGTCGCGCGTTCGAGGCGTTCGATGACCTCGTCGCGCTGCCCGCCGAACAGGGCGCGGGCGCCAAAGCCGATCGCGATGACCGCCACCACGCCGCCGACGATGGCCACGATCATCGTCGGACTGAGACCGGCGATCAGATCCATTACATCTTCACCTTGGTCATCTTGCGCATCCACAAGAACCCGAGGCTCCAGCTGACGATCCCGTACCCGAGGATGTAATGGCCGATGTCCTCTTCGAACAACTGCATGAGGTAGGAGCGGTTGCTGACGAGCATGAACAACACCGATAGGAAGGGCAGCCCGCCGACGATGTAGCTGGACATGCGGCCTTCGGCGGTGAGCCCGCGCAGCTTGCCCTGGAACTTCTCCCGGCCGCGCACGGTGTCCGCGATCTTCTCGATGATCTCGACCAGGTTACCGCCGGTCTCCTTCTGGACGATGACCGACAGCGCAAAGATTTTCAGATCCTGATTCTCGGGCGCCCGCCGGGTCATGTCCGCGACAGCCTTCTCGAACGGCATGCCCAGCTCCTGCGCCTCGAACGCGCGCCCGAATTCGATGCTGACCGGCGTCGGCATCTCGGTGGCGACCATCTTGAACGACGCGGACAGCGCGTGCCCGGCGCGCAGCGAGCGCGCCATCATCTCCAGCGCGTCAGGCAGCTGCTGCGAGAGGCGGGTGCTGCGCTGGTTGCGCTTGTACATCACGTAGAACAGGGGCAAGAGGCCGAACAGAAGCGGCATGATCACGAACGTGATGCCGCCCGAGCCGATCACGGCCAGCGCGAAGCCCAGGATCGCGCCGACCAGCATGTAGGCGAGCAGCTGCGCGACCGTCATCTCCAGCTCGGTCTGTTCGAGCAGGCCTTCAAGCCGCGCCGAGACCTTCAGCGACCGCAACAGCGCGTCGATGGCGGGGTTCGCCGCCAGCTTTCCCATCCGCAGAACGCCCGTGAGCTGCGGCCCGCCGCCCATCCCGCTGCCCAGGTTGGACAGACGCCGCTTGAGCTCGTCCTTCCGCCGGTCGCCGAGGAAGCGCATCGTGTAGACGAGCGCTTCCAGCAGCACGAACACGGTGACCGCGCAGACGCCGATGAGGAGGAACTTCACGGGCGCATCCTCACAGGTACGGCTTGATGATCTCGGCCGGGTTGATGCCGTAACGCTCGATGCGATCCAGCGCGCGCGGCCGGATGCCCGTGAAGCGGAAGTCGCCGACGACCTTGCCGGCGGCGTCGACACCGTGCTGCTCGAACTTGAAGATCTCCTGCATGGTGATCACGCCCGACTGGATGTCGGTGATCTCCGCGATGCTGGAGATGCGCCGCTTGCCGTCCGTGCCGCGGGTCAGCTGGATGATGACGTTCAGCGAGCGGGCGATGGTCTGGCGGATCAACGCCTCCGACATCTGGACGCCGCCCATGCCGACCATCGCCTCGACGCGCGACAGGGCGTCGCGCGGCGTGTTCGCGTGGACGGTGGTCATCGACCCCTCGTGGCCGGTGTTCATTGCCTGCAGCATGTCCAGCACCTCGCCGCCGCGGCACTCGCCGATGATGATGCGGTCCGGGCGCATACGCAGGGCGTTCTTGACCAGATCGCGGGCGATGATCTCGCCCCTCCCTTCGATGTTCGGGGGGCGGGTCTCCAGGCGCACGACGTGACGCTGCTGCAACTGCAGCTCGGCGGCGTCCTCGATCGTGATGACGCGCTCGTTCTCGGGGATGAACGACGACAGCGCGTTCAGCATCGTCGTCTTACCGGTGCCGGTGCCGCCCGACACCAGGCAGTTCAGCTTCGCCTTCACGCAGGACGCCAGGAACGCCAGCATCTCCGGTGTCGCGCTGTTGATGGCCACCATGTCCTTCACCCGCAGGGGTGAGCCGCCGAAACGGCGGATGGACAGCACGGGCCCGTCGATGGCGAGGGGCGGGATGATGGCGTTGACGCGCGCGCCGTCGGGCAACCGGGCGTCAGCCATGGGGGAAGACTCGTCAATCCTGCGGCCGACGCGCGAGACGATGCGCGTGATGATCTGCTGCAGGTGCGCGTTGTCGCGGAAGCGGACGGGCGTCAGCTCCAGCTTGCCGAAGCGCTCGATGTAACAGGTGGCGTAGCCGTTGACCATGATGTCCGAGATGGTCGTGTCGGCGAGCAGCGGCTCCAGCGGCCCGAGACCCGTCACCTCGTCGAGCAGCTCCTCGACCATCTGCTCGCGCTCCACGCGGTTCAGCGGCAGATCGCTGAGGGCGAGCAGCTGGTTCAGGATCAGGCGCAGCTCGTCGCGCAGCTGTTCGCGCGGCAGCTTCTCGATGGTCTGGAGATCGATCTTCTCGATCAGCTTCTGGTGAAGCTCGTGCTTCAGCTCGTGGTACGCGTCGGCGTTCTGCCCCGGCAGCTGCACCATCTGCCGGGTCGGCGTCGCATGCGTGCCGGTCGCGTACGAGCCGGTCGCCGGCTCGGGCTTCTTGTTCAGCCGATCACGTAGTCCCATCGGCGACCTTCTTGCCAAACAGCGTCCCGAGCAGGCTCGGGCGGCGCAGGCGCGGCGTGCGCTCCGGCAGCAGGTGCGGGATCAGCCCCTCGACGTCCTGGGTGATCTTCGCGCGCGGCGCCGCGTCGGCCAGCAGCACGCCGCGGTTGATCGCGTCGATCAGCAGGATGAAGTCGTTGCTGATCGTGTGCGTCAGCGGCTGTCCCAGCGTCTCGCTGACGACCTCGACGGTGATCTTGGAGGCCTTCTGATAGCGGTTGAGGAGAATCTTGATGCGCCCCTGGTCGTACTGCAGGCGGCCGAACAGCTCGAGGCAGCGCTGTCCGTTGCGCACCGCCGGGACGTCCTGGGTCAGCGCCAGGAACACGTGCTGGCTGCCGTCCAGCGCCGCCAACGACAGCTCGTCGAAGCCGCGCACGCCGTCGACGATCACGAAGTCGTAGTTGCGGCGCAGGAACTCCAGCAGCGCGGTCACGTCCGAGGACTTGATCTGCTCCGCTTCCTCGACCTTGCTCGACTGCGCGAGCACGCTGATCCCGGAGCGGTGCTTCGTCACCGACGTCGCGAGCAGCTCGCGATCGAGTCGGCTCATGTTCGCGAGCACGTCCGTGATCGAATACGTCCCCGCGACGTCGAGGAACGACAGCACGTCGCCCAGGTGCAGGTCCAGGTCGACGAGCACGACGCGCAGCCCGCGCCGCTGCATCGAGCCGGCCAGGTTCACCGCGATCGCCGTCGACCCTACGCCGCCCTTGGCGCCGAAGATCGTGAC
>DATMZL010001418.1:0-4032 GCA_035607075.1 Polyangia bacterium | reverse complement strand
ACAGGGGATCCAACGGGCACCGGTCGTCGATTGTCCGACGCGAAACGCCGCCGTCAACTAATCGCAGCGCTCACATCGCGTAGTAGTCTTCGGGGACGGTCTCCATCGGGCGCCAGTCGACCTCGCCGGACTCGGCGCCCTTGTAGCGGAGCAGGATGCGCGCCATCGCGTCCTTGTCGAGCGACGGCATGCGGCCGCGGCCGGCGGTGATCCACGCGTCAGCGCGGCCGGGATCGATGCCGCCGCTGGTGGCGAGGCCGATCGCCAGCACCAGCAGGTGCTTGCACGGCGCGCCGCGCAGGCCGCCGCACGGGTTCAGGTTCTGCGTGCAGCACGCGTAGGCGCCGTCGGCCGCGATCGCGCCGGCGTAGACCAGCTTGTCGTCGCTCTGGCTCTTGACGATGCCGCATAGCCGGTCGTCGGTCACCTCGACGAACAGCTTGAAGCGATCCGCCTTCAGCATCGCCAGCGCCGCCGCCATGCGCCCCTTGTCGGTGCGGGCGGCGAGGCTCTTCATGAACGCGTCGGCGTCCATCTTCGGGTAAGCGATCGCCGCGCCCGGTGCTGTCGCGGGCGCGGCGGTGACGCGCGGATCGGCGGACTTGCCCTTCCAGATCATGTCCGGAGGCGGCGCGAAGCCAGCCGGAAGGATCGTCGTCTCGTCGAAGGTGGCCCGCCTCAGCTGCGCGTCGGCGAGCTGCGCGTCGGTGAAGTCGACGCTGCGAAGATCGACCTCCAGGAAGCTCGCGGTGCCGAGGCGCGCCCCGCGGAAGGTCGCGCCGCGCAGCGCCGCGCCCCGGAGGTTCGCGCCGTCGAGCGACGCGCCGGCGAAGCTCGCCCCGGCGAGCTTGCAGTCGCGGAGGTCCGCGCGGTCGAGGACGGCGCCGTCGAACTTCGCCTTCTGGAAGTCGAGATCGCGAAGGTCGGCGCGTGCGAGGACGGCGTTCGTCAGGTCGGCGCCACGAAAGCCGCCCTCCGGCGTGCGCTCGGCGCGGTTGCGCGCGTTCCATTTGCTGACGCCGTCCGGACCGCGCAGCTCGTCGAGCAGCGCCGCCGCCCGCTCCTTCCCGGTCGGTGCGGTCTTGCCCGCCGCCGCGTCGGCCGCCTCGGCGGCGTCCGCGCCCAGCGCCTCCCGCCAGGCGCCCAGGAACAGATCCTTCAACGCCTTCCCTGCAATCGGGCTCCCCTGGCTGGTGACCTTCAGCGTATCCGGGCGAATCCGTCCTTGCAGCCACCGCCCGCCGACCGCGGCGAAGGCACCCGCGAGCGTCGGCGCGTTGCCGTTGTCGCGGATGGCACCGGGGATGCTCTCCGGCTGCCAGCGGTAGAACGCGTGGGCGGACGGTGAGTTGATGCCATAAGAGCTGATCGTCACCACGACGTAGCCCTCCGGCAGATCGACGCGGATCGTGGACTCCAGCTTCTTCACGCCCGGGAGGATGCTCTCCAGTTTCTGGATGCAGGGGCCGGCGGTCGAGCTGTTCGCGGGTGGGGCGAACGCGTTCGCCTTGGTCATGTCGACACCGTCGAACGTGGCGCCGGCGACCGCCGCGTCCTTGAAGTTCGCGCCGTCGACCTTGGCGCCGGTGAGGTTCGCCCGCACCAGACTCGCGCCCGTCAGATCCGCGCCCGAGAGATCGGCGCCGGTGAGGTCCATGGCGGAAAGATCCGCGCCCGCGAGGTTCGCGCGCGCGAAGCAGGCGCCCGGCGCTTTCGACCCGCGCAGGTACGCCCGCGGCAGGTCGGCACCAGCGAGGTCGGCACCCGTGAAGTCGGATTCGTCCGCGCGAATCTCCGCGAGCTTCGCGTCGCGCAGGATCGTCTTGATGAAACGCCCGCCTTTACCGGCGAGGAGCCCCTTCAGCGTCGCGCCGGTCAGATCGGATCCCGAGACGTCAATGAGCCTCCGCGTCTCGATCTGGATCCCGCGCATGCTGCAGTCGATCGCGGTGATCCTGCTGCTACCACCACCGCCGTGGGGGATGCGCGCGCCGTCGAGCTTGGTCCCGCGCATCGCGGGTAGCTCCGAATACCCGAGATCTGTGCGCTGCAGATTGGCGTTGTCGAGCTTCGTACTCCGCAGCCCGAAGAGCCCGCGCAGGTCGCGGTCGGCGAACGATTCGCCGGACAGATCGATCTCGTGCCCGCGCATCGGCATCAACCGAGTCCACCGCCGGCGCGCGTCGTCGTCGCCGCGAAGCATCGCCAGCGTCTCGTCACGCGTCGGCGCGATCGACAGCCGCAGGTCCTCCTCGCGGACGACCGAAATTTTCGCCTTCCCGGACTTGTTCAGCTCGTCCGCGCGCTTCTCGTGCGTGGAGGGCTTGTCTCGATGCTGAACCACGATGTCGGTCTCGGGCGTCACGCTCGCCACGATCTCGGCGCCCTCCGCGCGAAGAAACGTTTCGAGATCGTCCCGCATGACCTGCCGTGAATCGGCGATCACCACACGCTTGCCCGCAAACCGGAGCGGAATTGTCGCTGTCTCTTCGTCGGCCACGCCTTCGCCTCTCACATCGCGTAGTAGTCTTCCGGCACCGTCTCCATCGGGCGCCAGTCGACCTCGCCGGCCTCGGCGCCCTTGTATCGAAGCAGGATGCGCGCCATCGCGTCCTTGTCGAGCGACGGCGCGCGGCCGAGCCCGGCGCTGATCCAGCCGTCGGCGCGCCCGGGTTCGATCCCGCCGCCCTTCGCGAGGCCGATCACCAGCACGAGGAGGTGCTTGCAGAGCGCGCCGCGCAGGCCGCCGCACGGGTTCAGGTTCTGCGTGCAGCACGCGTAGGCGCCGTCGGCTGCGATCGAGCACGCGTAGACCAGGTCCCGATCAGTCTGGCTCTTGACGACGCCCGCCAGCCGATCGTCGTTCACTTCGACGAACAGCTTGAAGCGATCGGCTTTCAGCATCTTGAGCGTCTTTTCCATGCGCGAAGCGTCGGTGCGCGCAGTGAGGCTCGCCATGAACGCGTCGGCGTCCAGCGTCTTGTACGCGACAGGCGCGGCGGCGGGCGCGGCCTTCACGCGCGGGTCGGCACCCTTGCCCTTCCAGACCATCTCCGGCGGCGCGGCGAACCCGGCCGGCAGGATCGTGGTCTCGTCGAAGATCACGCCCTCCAGCATCGCGCCCGCAAGATCGGCGTCGGTGAAGTCGACCTTGCGCAGATCGAGCCCGTCGAGGTCCGCCTGCGCGAGGCGCGCGCCGCGGAAGCTCGCGCCGCGCAGAACTGCGAGCCCGAGCTTCGCGCCCTCCAGCATCGCGCGGTTGAAGCTGGCGCCCGCCAGCTTGGAGCGCTCGAGGTCCGCCCCGGAGAGATCCGCGCCGTCGAACTTCGCCTTCTGGAAGTCGAGCTCGCGGAAGCCGACGCCGGCGAGCTTCGCGTTCGCGAGATCGGCGCCGCGAAAGCCGCCCGCCTTCGTGCGGTCGCCGATGCTGTACGCGTTCCACTTCTGCACGCCGTCGTCGCCCCGCAGCTCATCGAGCAACGCCCGCGCGGTCGGCGCGACCTTGCCGGCGGCGGCATCGGCCGCCTCGGCGGCGTCCGAACCCAGCGCCTCGCGCCACGCGCCCAGAAACAGATCCTTCAGGTCCTTGCCCGAGATCGGGCTGCCCTTGCCCGCGACCTTGAGCGTGTCGGGACGCAGGCGCCCCTTCAAGAAACGGCCCGCCAGCGCCTCGAACGCGGTCGGAATCGACGTGCCTTTGCTGCCCCACTCGCTTACGGAGGACGACCCCGCCTTCATGCCGGGAACGCCTTCAGGCGACCATGTGTAGTCCGTCAGCGTCGACAGCCCCGCGACGGGCGTGCGGACCTTCAGCGTCAACGTCACGCAACCCTGTGCCAGGTCGAGTCGGATCGCCGAATCGAGCCCCTTCGCCTTCGTTCCGAGCTGCGCCAGCTTCTTGATGCACGGCCCGACGACGAACGCATTCGCGGGCAACGCGAAGTCCTTGGCCTTGGAGGTGTCGACCCCGTAGAGATTCGTGTTCGTGAAGGTCGCGTCCTTCAGCAGGGCGCCGTCCACCTTTGCGCCGGC
>DATMZL010000180.1:0-3026 GCA_035607075.1 Polyangia bacterium | reverse complement strand
CGCGGACGTCCGACACCTCGCCCGACAGGACGATCAGATCGCCCGCCGCCGACACCGAGATCTTCTCGTTGGGAAAGAACTCCAGCAGCTGCGAGCGCAGTCGATCGAGATTGCGCGTCACGAGCAATGCGATGACCAGCGCCTCGTCCCGCTTGTTCCACAGCGTCAGGTCGGTCGTCCCCACCCCGCGTGACGTCAGCAAGAGCTGCGTCGGCGTGATGACCTTCAGGTCGGCGATCTTGGGATCTGCGACGGACACGCGCCCGATCGGCTCGGACAGCAACAGCAGGCGGTTCTGACCGGTCTCGAGCGCGAGGTTCTTCACCGCGCCCACCTCGCGATCGATGCGAATCGCCGGCGGGCTTGCGACGTGCTCCCCCGCAGCGTGGACCGAGTTTGCGATCGTCAGTGAGGCGAAGACTGCTGCTACGGCTCCGACAAGCCGAGGGGGCATCACTATCGCTTCTCTCCGCGGTTGAAGTTGCGCTGCTCGAACCGATCACCGCGCAGGATCTCGACCTTGTCGATCTGTGCGGGAGCCTCGGCGGTCAGCGTCGGCGGCGGCGGGGGCGCGCCCTTGCCGCCCTTGCCGTGCTTGCCGACCATCTGACGTCCGGATCCCGCCGCCGCGGCCGACGGTTCGCGCTGCGCGACAGGGCCGCCGCCGACCAGGCCCGACGGGCTGGCGCCGTTGGTGTCGACGGGCTGCGAATCGGTCCAGCTGCGCAGCGTGAGCATGATGCGGCCCTCGGTCTGCGCCAGCACCAGCCGCTCCGCGTCCTGCGGCGAAACGAGCAACGTCGCCACGGTCGCGGGCGTCGCGTGCAGCCGGCTCTTGTCACCGTTGTCGACCTCCTGACCGACGGCGAGCACCTTGATGTTCTGCAGGAACACCTTGGTGGTCGACTCCGCGCCCTGGTAGGTCGGCCGCATCGTGACCAACACGTCGACGCGATCGTCGGCGTGGATGAAACCCGCGACGCCGACGACGTCGTCGACGCGAACGGCGATCGCGCGCATGTTCGACGGAATCAGCGCGGCGAGACCGCTGCCCGCGTTCTTCGCGGCGAGCATGCCGGGCAGCAGCGGCTGCTGCGCGAGGACGCGCGAGATCAGGACGCGGCCGACCAGCTCCTTCGGATCGCTGAGCGCGCCGGGCGGGATGTGATCCGCCGGCCATTCGATCACCTTCAAATCTTCGATCTTCAACCGCGCGGCGAGCGGCAGATCGGCGGCCGCGACGACGACGCCGGACATCGCGACGGTCGCGCCGCCGCCCTTCTTGTCCAAGTAGCGCGCGAGCAGCAGCGCGGTACCGAGGCCCGCGACCAGCGCGAACGCCCAGAACAACGCGGCGCGCGTTCCCGAACGGCGCGCCTGCGGCACCGCGGCGCTACGCAAACGATTCGGACCCCCCATGGTGTCATTGATAGCCAAGGGCATCTCCTTGAAAAACGTCTCGCCCGACGGGGATGACGCTGAGCATTGGGTTCATCGACGGACAACGCATCGGATTGAGCTACTCCGAAGCTAACAGAAGCGCAGCAAGCGCTCGATTTTACACCTAGGCAACGAAGATCGCGACTGCTGAACCGGCGCCGATCGCCACCGCGTACGGCACCGAGGGGTGTCCTTTGCGGTGGGAAGGCACGGCGGGCATCTCGCCGTGGAGGCCCGCCAGCAGAAGGTTCGCGCGCACCTCCTTCCGCGTGGAGGCCCCCGCCAGCAGGTACCCGATCACGGCCACGACGCCGCCCGCAACGGCCGTCGCCAGGATGAACCAAACGAAGTGATGCAGGCCGATCCACGACGCCGCGGCCGCAGCCAACTTGACGTCCCCGCCGCCCAGCATTCGCGCCTTCCAGAGCGCAAACAAGGACGCGATCGCCAAAACGGCTGCTGCAAGGCCGCTCAATGCAGCTCCGAGGCCGTGATTGACCCAGTTGATGCCGATTCCGGTCGTCAGAACGAACGCGGAAACGACGTTGGGAACGCGCCGGAGCTTGAGGTCGCAGATGGCCGCACAGAGCAGTCCGATACCGAGAAGGCTCAGGTGGGCGATCGGCAAAATGTGCATCAGCGCGGCTGCGCTCCGTCGCTACGCACTTCTGAGCTGCGGAGCGACGGTGCTCAACGAGTTCTTGACCTTGGTGCCGAGCAGGAAGGCGATCGCGACGATGACCCCAGCGATAGCGGCCGCCATCAGCGCGTACTCCATCGCGGTTGCCCCCTCTTCATCTCCGACGAACCGTCTGATGTTCGCGACCAAGTGGCCTCCCTTTACCGCTGTCCTCGGCGCACCGCCCGGCCCGGCCGCCGGCTTGCGCCGGCCGACCGGGACGTGGTGCTCGATGCTCGCTGGTCAGATGTGCGCGGCGACGTTGCTGAGCGCGTTGTTGACCTTGTTGCCGAGCAGCCAGACGATCGCGATGATGACGCCCGCTATGGCCGCTGCCATCAGGGCGTATTCGAGCGCCGTCGCACCTTCCTCGTCCTTGAACAGCTTGACCAGGTTCTTGAGCATTGATGATCTCCTTCCGAACGACGAAACCCGCAAAGAACGTCCGCGAGCACCAGCATGACGCCTGCGGGCCAGGAAGACGTCATGTCCCTCATCGTCGACCGTAAGGCAAAGAACCCTTAGTCGGAAGAAAATTCGTCGACGGCTGAGATAATTCCTCCGACAGTTAGGTGATTGTTGCCCAACGTCGTGCGAGGTGCGCTTACACCTACAAGCCTGCGTTTCTGGTGTTTGGCTTCGTTTCTTGAGTCTTTGTTGTTCTGGTTTGGTTCGTCAAGATTGTTGACGTTCGCGCCGAGAACGTAAACAAACGAACGAGAATAATTCCCGCGGGTCTGCGATGAGCGCATACTCGTCAACTCACTTTCCGCGATCGTGTCTTCAGACGAAGCCTCGTGTCCTGCGAGTCCGTCCTTCTCGACCGTCCTTCTCAAACGGGAGCGCGAATGATTCCTGATCAGCCTCGCCTGCGGGCTGCCGACCTCGCCATTCCTCTGTTTCTCTT
>DATMZL010001185.1:0-2264 GCA_035607075.1 Polyangia bacterium | reverse complement strand
CAGAGTCTCGCGATGTGGTCTTTCTCGGCGGGCAGCATCGCCCGCTACGACGAGGCGAACGAGACGATGAACCGGTGCATCGCGCTGCACGAACGCCACGGCGACATGATCGGCGTCGCCGTCGCGCTGCAAAACCGCGGCGTGACGTCGTTCCTGACCGGCAACGTCGAGCGTTTCTTCGCCGACATCGAACGCGTCGTGGAGATCGCCCGGGAGTACGGCTTCGCGATGTGCGAGTGCGCCGCGGTACGCGACCTGGCGGAGGTCAGCTTCGTGCTCGGGCGCACCGATGAAGCGTTGCCGCACGCGCGCCGCGCGCTCGAGATGTACACACAGCAGTTCGGCACGGCGTCGAGGATGGTGTACGCGGTCGACGTGCTGGTCGCGCGCATCACGGCGTACCACGGCGACGAGGCCGCGGCCGAGGCGATCATCCGGCGCGTCCTCGCCGCCCAGGCCGAGGCGCGGGCGGCCGGCCGGACGGAGCTCTTGCTCAACGACGACGAGCGCGTCCTCCTCGATGCCCTGGACTCTTTCCTGCGGCGCGAGGGCGACGCGAAGTTCGACGCGCTGGCGGCGCGCGGCCGCGAGCTGCAGCTCCAGCCGCAGGACGTCGTCGAGGTGCTGGAGTGGAAAGGCCTGAGCGCGTTGCGCGCCGGCCGCGCCGAAGCGGGCATGACGTTCCTTGCCGACGCCTTGGCCGCCGCCGACAAGACGATCGCATCGGGCCGCGTTCAACGGCGCATCGCGCGCGCTCGCGCAGAGGCGACCGCACCGCGACGGGCCGGACACGCATCGTGAACGCCGCCGACGCGGCGCCCCGGCACCGTCGCGAAGCGACCGTCCGCGCACTGGCGACCGGCGCCGCGATCGGCCTCCTGCTGGCGGCCGCCAACGTCTACACAGTGATCAAGGTGGGCGTGATCGACGGCGGCGCCATCACCGCGGCGCTGCTCGCGTTCGGCGTCTTCGCGGTCCTGGGGCGGCGCGCGCGCACGCCGTTCGGCGCGCTCGAGTGCAACATCACCCAGACTGCCGCGTCGTCGGCGGCGGTCATGAGCATGGTCACCGGCGTGTCGGGGCAGGTCCCCGCGCTCGCGATGATGGGAACGCGGCTCTCGAGCGCGGCCGTCGTCGCCTTCGGCGCCGGCGTCGGCGTGCTCGGTGTGTTCGTCGCCGCGCTGTTGCGGCGCCGTCTGGTGATCGAGGAAGCGCTGCCGTTCCCGACCGGCGCGGCGACGGGCGAGGTGATCGAGACGATCTTCGGCGCGCGCCACCTCGCCTTGCGACGCGTCCGCCTGCTGCTCGTGGCGGCTGCGATCGCCGGAGCGATCACCTGGTTCCGGGACGGGCGTCCCGCGATCATCCCGCAGGGCTTCATGCTGGGCGGAACGATCGGCGGCGTCGCGGCCGCCACGCTGGGCATCGGCGTCGGCGCGAGCCCGCTGATGCTCGCGACCGGCGCCATGGTCGGCGTGCGCAACGCAGCGGGCATGCTGCTCGGCGCCGCGAGCGCGCGCATCGTGCTCGCGCCCTGGTTGCTCCGCAACGGCGTCGTGCCCGACGCCCAGTTCGGATCGCTCAACAGCTGGCTGATCTGGCCGTCACTGGGCCTGCTTCTCTCCGGAAGCTTCCTTCCCCTGCTGCTCGACGGGGGCGCGATCGTGCGGTCGTTCCGGCAGCTCGCCTCGCTGGGTGGCGCCCGGAACGCAACCCAGCGCGCGGGCGGCACGGAATCCAGCGCGCGGCACGCCGTCCCGCTGGTGCTGGCCAGCGCGGCTGTCGTGATCGTGTGCGGCTGGCTGGCGTTCGACGCCGAGCCGATCGCGATCGTGGCCGGCCTCGCGCTCGCGCTCGTGCTCGCGAACGTCGCCGCGCGCGCGACGGGCGAGACCGACTTCAGCCCAGCGGGTCCCGTCGGCAGCGTGGGCCTCATGGCGCTCGCCAGCCGCGGCACGGCGACCGGCATGATGGCGGGTGGCACGCTGTCGGCGGGCGTGACGGCGCAGGTCTCGCAGACCTTGTGGGCCTTCCGCGCGGGCCACGGCCTCGGCGCGTCGTGGCGCGCGCAAATCGGCGCGCAGCTCCTCGGCGTCTTGGTGGGCGCCGCGGTCACGGTACCGGCCTATCTCGTCATCGCGTCCAGCTACGGCCTCGGCACCGAGCGGATGCCCGCCGTCGCGGCGATGTCGTTCAAGGCGACGGCGGAGGCGATGCGGGGCCTGGCGGCGCTGCCCCGGTGGGGCGGCGCGGCGGTCCTCATC
>DATMZL010000527.1:0-3054 GCA_035607075.1 Polyangia bacterium | reverse complement strand
GCCGGCGCCGACTTCGTGACCACCGGCTTCTGGTCGGCCGCCGTTCCCGCCGAGCCCTGCGACGAGCGCGCGACGATGAACGTGTTCGTCTTCGACGGAACCCGCTGGCAGTCGTGGGACGTGGTGGCTTACGTGGCCAAGGTCGACGGGACAATCTGCTACCCCTCCGCCGTGTCGCACGTTAACGCGGCGTCCGATGGGCTCGACGCGACGAATATTCCGGGCGCGCGGCAATTCCAGAAGGCGCGGATCGCCGTGCGCGCCACGCAAGCGGGCGCGCCGGCGCCTGTCGCTGTCGTGGGCCAGGTTTTCAGGCTTTGACGGGCATCGGAACGGGCGCCGTGTGCGACGGCATCGGCGCGTAATCCGGCGCCGCGATCCCGGGCACCAGATCTGCGATGCGCACCGTCTCGCCGGTCGTGAAGCAGCGGTTGGCGGCGACGCCGACCAGAATCGAGAACGCGCCGCCGCGCTCGTCGGCGGCGCGCCGCAACGGATCGGCCGCCGGCGCCGGCGAGAACAGATCGGCCAGCATCACCGCGTCGCCGCCGCCGTGGCTGCCGGTGCCGGTGCGCGGCGCGACGTCGTACGCGGGCCGGCGCAGCGGATATACGCGCACGGAGACGTCATACGCCTTCACCTGTCCGGGGACGTTGGCGCTGCCGAACGGCGCCGACACCGCTTCGACGACCTTGTGCTCGAGGCGGCCCTTGCTGCCGTTGAACGTGACGACGTAGCCCTCCCACGCCGCGAACGCGTTCACCGAGTAACAGAGGATCGCGTCGCTGTCGTACGTGACGACGACGTTCATGCTGTCCTCGATGTCGATGTCGGGTCGGAACACGCAGCGATCGCGGAAGTAGCCGTCGTGTTTTTCCTGATCCAGGTAAAGCGCCTTCAGCTGGGGGTCCTTTGTCAGGTCCAGCTCGAACGCGCACTTCTTCTTCTCCGGGCAGGTGTGGCAGCGCTCGTGTGGCCCGCTCAGGCCCAGCCGCTTCGCCATCGCGGGCGTGTAGAAGCCGCGCCGTCCCGCGGCGCGCACGCTGACCGGCGTCGCCGACAGCCACCAGTTCACCAGATCGAAGTGGTGCGTTGCCTTGTGCACCATCAGGCCGCCCGAGAATTTCTTCTGGCTGTGCCAGCGCCGGAAGTAATCGGCGCCGTGGTGCGTGTCGAGCATCCAGTGGAAGTCGACCGACATCACGTCGCCGATGATCCCGCCGACGAGCAGCTCCTTCACCTGGGCGCGCACCGCCATGTAACGGTAGTTGAAGGCGACCCGGCAATGCCGCCCGGTCGTGCGGCGGGTTTCGAGGATCCGCCGGCACTTCTCGGCGTCGGTCGTCATCGGCTTCTCGGTGATCACGTCGCAGCCGAGCTCCATCGCGCGGCAGATGTAGTCGGCGTGCGTGGCGTCCACCGACGTCACGATGACGGCGTCCGGCTTCGTCTCTGCGATCATCCGGTCGAAGTCCGCGGCGGCGTACGCGCGCGGTTCGGCGCGTCCGGCTTTCCGTGCGTGGGCCCGCGCCAGCTCCAGCCGTCCCGGATTCACGTCGCAGGCGCCGACCAGCTCCGCCTTGTCGGCGTGCGTCGTCTGGATCGCGTCGAGATAGAGGTAGGCGCGCGAGCCGACCCCCACGATCGCGTAGCGTCTCCGGGCCGTCGCGGCGGCCGCCCGCCGGGGTTGCATGGTTCCGGCGGCGAGCAGGGCGCCCGCCGACGCCTTCGCGAAGTCACGCCGGGTGGGCTCGTCGGTGGGGTCGATGGGCACGGTCGTTCGTTGCCGCCACCCCCTGGCTCGGCTCACCCGTGGTGCGCGGGCCGCGCGCGCCGGCGGCGTCTCTGCTAGTCTTGCGGGCTCAGCCGGAGCCGAAATCAATGGACGTTCAACTCTTCGACACGACACTGCGCGATGGAACACAGAGCGAGGGACTCTCGCTCTCGGTCGAGGACAAGCTGAAGATTGCGCGCCTGCTGGACGGCTTCGGAATTCACTTCATCGAGGGCGGCTACCCGGGGTCGAACCCCAAGGACGTCGAGTTCTTCCAGCGCGCGAAGTCGCTGTCGCTGAAGCACGCCAAGCTGACCGCGTTCGGCATGACCCGCAAGGCGGGCGGCAAGGCGGCCGGCGACCCGGTGCTGCGCGCGCTGATCGACGCGCGCACGCCCGTCGTCTGCATCGTCGGCAAGTCGTGGACCCTGCACGTCACCGAGGTGCTGGGCACGACGCTGCAAGAAAACCTCGCGATGATCGGCGACAGCGTTGCGCTGCTGAAGGCCGAGGGCAAGGAGGTCGTCTACGACGCCGAGCACTTCTTCGACGGCTTCCGCGCCGAACGTGAATACGCGCTCGCCGCGATCAAGGCGGCCGCCGACGCGGGCGCCGACTGGATCTGTCTGTGCGACACGAACGGCGGCAGCCTGCCGTCGTTCATCGCCGACGTGGTCGGCCAGGTGAAGAAGGCGATCCCGACGCGGCTTGGGATCCACACGCACAACGACAGCGACCTGGCGGTCGCGAACGCGCTCGCCGCCGTCGAGGCCGGCGTCATGCAGGTGCAGGGCACGATGAACGGCTGGGGCGAGCGCTGCGGCAACGCCAACCTGATCTCGATCATCCCGGCGCTGCAGTTGAAGATGGGGCGGCGCTGCGTTCCCGACGAGAACCTGGCCAAGCTGACCGATCTGTCGCGCGCGGTCAGCGAGATCGCCAACATCCGGCCGCGCGCGCACGCGCCCTACGTCGGACGGTCGGCGTTCGCGCACAAGGGCGGCATGCACGTCGCCGCGGTCGAGAAGGTCACGCACAGCTACGAGCACGTCGCGCCCGAGCGCGTCGGCAACCGGCGCCACATCGTCGTCTCCGAGCTGGCGGGTCGGGGCAACGTGCGCATGCGCTCGAACGAGCTGGGCGTCGACGTGCAGGGCAACGAGCGCGTGCTGCTGGAACGGGTGAAGGATCTCGAGAGCCAGGGCTATCAGTTCGAGGCGGCGGAGGGATCGTTCGAGCTGCTGGGCCGGCGCAGCGCGCCCGGTTATCAGCCGCCGTTC
>DATMZL010000205.1:0-4594 GCA_035607075.1 Polyangia bacterium | reverse complement strand
GGTCGCCTATCTGCTGGTCGGCGTCGCCGCGCTTGGGGTGGCGTTTTCCCGAGACGGCGCGAAGGTCCGCGCCTTCCTCGCCGAGAACCCTCGCCTTCGTTGGGGCGTGGGGCTCGCCGTCCCGGCCCTGCTGGTCCTGCTCGGGTCGAGGCTGTTCCATTACCAGCTTCACGACGTCGTCTTCTGGCCCCTGGCGATCGTCGGCGCCGTCGGGATGTTCGTCCTCTTCCACGACCTCGGCTGACGCGCGCTAGGATTGCGGCCGTGAAGCTGGCCCTCAAGCTGGCGCTGGCGATCCTCCCCGGGTCGCTGGCCGTCATCGCGACAGCCGCGGTCCTGGACTTGAGACGCGACAGCGCGGACTTCGACGCGGACCAGCGGTCGGACAACCTCGCGATCGCGCGCGTGCTCGCGGACACCGTGGGTCGAACCTGGGAAGACAGCGGCAAGGCGCGCGCGCTCGCGCTGCTGGAGCCGATGCGCGGTCTGGCGGCGCGGTTTCGGATCGGCTGGGTCGACCTCGGTGACGCCGCCAAGCTGTCGACGCTGTCGCCGCGCGAGCGCGCCGCCATCGCGCGCGGCGAGGAGGTCCTCTGGCATCACGACAGCGACGCGCCCGGTTGGTTTCACGCGCTCAGCCCGGTGCGCACCCACGGCGCCGTCGTCGGCGCGATCGATCTTTCCGAGGCGCCGACCGATCTGCGCGCGCACGTGCGCGGGACGATCGTCGCGACGCTGCTGACGACGCTGGCGCTGGGCGCGACGATGGTGCTGGTGACGTTGCTCGTCGGCGCCTGGATCGTCGGCCGCCCCGTGACCGAGCTGATCGCGCAGGCGCGCCGGGTCGCGTCCGGCGATCTGCACGCGCGCTCGGTTCCCCACCAGCGCGACGAGCTCGGCGAGCTGACGCGCGAGCTGAACGGGATGCTCGACAGGCTCGAGTCCGCGGCGGCCGAGGTGCGCGCGTCGACGCAGCAACGGTTCGCGGCGCTCGATCAGCTGCGCCACGCCGAGCGCCTGACCACCGTCGGCCGCATCGCGAGCAGCGTCGCGCACGAGCTGGGCACGCCCCTCAACGTCGTCGCAGGGCGCGCGCGCCTGATCGTCGAAGACGATCGCGAGGCCGCCGCGCACGCCGAGATCATCATCGACCAGTCGACGCGCATGACGAAGATCATCCGCCAGCTGCTCGACTACGCGCGCCGCCAGCCGCCCCAGAAGGAACCGCAGGACCTCGGGCGGATCGCCGCGGCCGTGTTGACGCTGCTCGACGCGCTGGCGAGCAAGAACGGCGTACAGCTGCGACTGTTCTCGGACTTGCCAGATGTTCCGGTCGTCGCCGACGCGACCCAGATCCAGCAGGCGCTGACGAACCTTGTCGTGAACGCGATCCAGGCAAGCGCCCGGGGCGGCGTCGTGGACGTCAGCGTCCAGACCGCGCGCGTCACGCCGCCGGCCCACGCGGCGCAGCCGCCCCTCGAAGACGACTACTACGTCGTGTCCGTGCAGGATCACGGCCACGGCATGCCGGCCGACGTGCTCGCACGCGTGTTCGAACCGTTCTTCACGACCAAGCCGATCGGGGAATCGACCGGTCTTGGTCTGTCGGTTGCAGATGCCATCGTCGAGGAGCACGGCGGATGGATGTCAGCAGCAAGCGAGCCGGGCCGCGGCAGCCGCTTTTCCTTGTACCTGCCCCGAGGCGGCGCATGAGCGCCGGTCGGATCCTTGTCGTCGACGACGACGCGGAGATGTGCGCCCTCCTGGACGCGGGCCTCGCCAAGCGCGGCTTCGAGGTCACCACGCGCACGTCGGGCGACGCCGCGATCGCGCTGCTCGACCATTCCGACTTCGACGCGATCGTCGTCGATCTGAACATGCCCGGGACGTCCGGCCTCGACGTGTCGACGTGGGTGGCGGCGAACCGCGCCGACACGCCGGTCGTCGTCATCACGGCGTTCGGGACGCTCGAGACGGCGGTCGCTTCGATCCGCGCCGGCGCGTACGACTTCGTCACCAAGCCGTTCGAGCTGGGCGCCGTCGCGCTGACGCTGGATCGCGCGGTCGGCTACTGCCGCCTGCGGTCCGAGGTGCGCCGCCTGCGGCTGGCGGCGGCCGCCGACCAGATGGACTTCGACCAGATCGGCCTGCCCGGCACCGCGCTGATCGGTCGCAGCCCGGCCATGCGGCGCACGTTCGACACGATCCTGCGCGCGGCGGCGACCGACGCGTCCGTGCTGGTGACCGGCGAGAGCGGCACCGGCAAGGAGCTTGTCGCGCGCGCGCTGCACGACCGCGGGCGCCGCGCCGGCGGTCCGTTCATCGCGGTCAACTGCGGCGCGATGCCGGAATCCCTGCTGGAAAGCGAGCTTTTCGGCCACGTTCGCGGCTCGTTCACCGACGCGCGCGCCGGCCGCACGGGCCTTTTGCTGCGCGCGACGGGCGGCACTCTTTTCCTCGACGAGATCGGCGAGGCGCCGCCCGCGTTGCAGAGCAAGCTGCTGCGCGCGCTCGAAGAACGCCGCGTGCGCCCCGTCGGCGGCGACGACGACCGCCCGTTCGACGTGCGTCTGGTCTGCGCCACGAACCGCGACCTCGACGCCGAGATCGAAAACCACAGGTTCCGGTCCGATCTCTATTACCGCATCAACGTCATCCGCATCGACCTGCCGCCGCTGCGCGCGCGCGGCGACGACGTCTTGCTGCTCGCCCAGCGCATGGTCAAGCAGACCGCGGCCGCCACCGAAAAGAACGTCGTCGGCATCGCGACAGCTGCCGCCGAGAAGCTGCTCGCCTACGCGTGGCCGGGCAACGTGCGCGAGCTGCGTAACTGCATCGAACGCGCGGTCGCGCTGACCCGGTTCGCCGAGATCACCGTCGCCGACCTACCCGAGCCCATACAGAACTACCAGCGGACGCGGATGGTGCTGGACCTCGACGATCCGGGAACGCTGCCGCCCCTGGAAGAAGTCGAGCGCCGCTACATCCTGCGCGTGCTCGAAGCGGTGAACGGACATCGCACGCGCGCCGCCGAGGTTCTGGGACTCGATCGCAAGACGCTGTACCGAAAACTCGAGCGCTACGGCGTCGGCGACGGGGAAGAATGACGGGGCTTTAAGCCCCGCGGGGGCATTTCGCCCCGTCGAAAACCGCGCGGAAACCCCGTCGATCCGCGCCCGCCCCTGGCGCGGACCTTGCGGATACGGGGGGCGTGGCAGCCCCCGCATGCTCGACAGGCTGATCGACTTCGCCGTTCACCGCCGCGCCGCCACCCTGGTCGGCGCCCTCGCGTTCGCGATCTTCGGCGTGCTGACGTTCCGCCACCTGAAGATCGAGGCGTTCCCCGACGTCACCAACGTCCAGGTCATGGTCATCACCCTCTTCCCCGGCCAGGCCGCGGAAGAGGTCGAGAAGCGCGTGACCATCCCGCTGGAGCGCGCGCTGACGGGTACGCCGCGCGTGCTGATCCAGCGATCGATCACGTCGTTCGGGCTGTCGCAGGTGATCCTGACGTTCGAGGACGACGTCGACATCTACTGGGCGCGGCAGCAGGTGAACGAACGCCTGCCCAACGCCGACATGCCTGACGGCGTGACGCCGCACCTCGGCCCGAACGACACGCCGGTCGGGCAGATCTACCAGTACACGCTGGAGAGCGATCGCCACTCGCCGAGCGAGCTCCGCAGCTGGCAGGACTGGGTCGTCTCGAAGCACCTGATGCGCACGCCCGGCGTCGCGGACGTGGTCAGCTTCGGCGGCTTCCAGAAGGAGTACCACGTGCTCGCCAACCCCAGCCGCCTGCGCAACGCGGGCGTGACGCTGGACGATCTGGTGAACGCCGTCGCCGCCTCCAACGGCGCCACGTCGGGCGGCTACCTGCGCCTGGGCGAGAGCGAGGCGGTGGTCCGCGCCCAGGGATATCTCAAGACGCCGCGCGACGTCCGCAACACCGTCATCAAGGCGACCGCGGGAACGCCGGTGCTGGTGCGCAACGTCGCGGACGTCGTCGAGGCCTACACGCCGCTGCGGGGCGCTGTCGCGCGCGGCGGCGCGCGCGATTCGGTCGAGGGGACGATCTTGCTCCGGCGCGGCGAGAACCCGCGCGACGTCCTGGACGGCGTTCACGCCGCGGTCATCCGGATCAACCACGACGTGCTGCCGATCGGGATGAAGATCGTTCCCTTCTACGATCGCACGCGGCTGGTCGACACGACGCTGGAGACCGTCTCGCACAACATGCTCGAGGGCGTCCTGCTGGTCAGCCTGGTCCTGTGGCTGTTCCTGCGCGCGATCAGCGGATCGATCGCGGTCGCCATCACGATGCCGCTGGCGCTGCTGACGGCGTTCGTCGGCCTGCACTTCGCGGGCGTGCCGGCGAACCTGCTGTCGATGGGGGCGATCGACTTCGGCATCTTGCTCGACGGCGCGGTCATCTTGGTCGAGAACGTGTACCGGCACGTGGCGGAGACGAGTCCGTCGCCGGCCGAGCTGCCGGGCGTCGTCACCAAGGCGGCGAAGGAGGTCGTGCGTCCGATTCTGTTTTCGCTGGCCATCATCGTCGCCGCGATGTTGCCGATCTTCACACTCGAGCGGG
>DATMZL010000053.1:0-3930 GCA_035607075.1 Polyangia bacterium | reverse complement strand
AGGGAAAGCAGCAGATCGAGTTGTGGATCGTCACCTGCCAGAAGGCGGGGTGAACCGCCGGCGATGCGCGTCGCGGTACTGACCACCGGCCGCCAGGACTGGGGGATTCTTCGCTCGGTCTGCGTCGCGCTGCGAGACGCGCCCGATTTCGATCTGCGCCTGCTCGTCGGCGGCATGCATTGCTCCGATCGGTTCGGTCGCACCGAGACGATGGTTCGCGCAGACGGATTCGCTGCCAGCGAGACCCTGGCGTGGTTGAAGGACGACGGCGAGACGGCGGCTGGGCAGTCGGCGGCGGCGCTGACCGCTGTCGCGGAGGCGCTGCGGCGGCAGGCGCCGGAATGCCTGCTGGTCGTCGGCGATCGCCTGGAGACGATCGCGGCGGTCGTCGCGGCGACCTTGTGCCTGGTGCCGGTGGTCCACCTCCACGGTGGCGAGGACACCGAGGGCGCGTTCGACAATTCGTTCCGCAACGCGATCACGAAGATGAGCCACCTTCACCTGGTCAGCCATCCCGACTACGCGCGCCGGATCGCCGCGATGGGCGAGGATCCGGCGGCGATTCACGTCATGGGATCGCCGGCGCTGGACAACCTGCAACGCGGCGATCTCGCGACGCGCGCCGAGCTGGAGGCGCTCCTCGGTCTGCCGCTCGAGGCGCCGCTGGTCGTCGTCACCGTGCACCCGACGACGCTCGCGTCCGCCGCGGGCGACGAGGTCGGCGCGGTCGTCGCCGCGATGGCGTCGGTGCCCGCGACGTACGTCATCACGATGCCCAACAGCGATCCGGGGAACGAATCCGTGCGCGACGCGCTTCGCCGGGCGGCGGCCGCGCCGCGCCGCACGGCGGTCGAGGCGCTGGGCGAGCGCCGTTACTGGGGCCTCCTGCAGCAAGCCGACGCCGTGCTCGGCAACAGCTCGAGCGGCGTCATCGAGGCGCCGGCGCTCGCGCTGCCGACGGTGAACGTGGGCGATCGCCAGCGGGGCCGGATTCGCGGCCCAGGCGTCATCGACGTCGGCGTCGACGCGAGCGCGATCGCGGCGGCGCTCCAGCGGGCGCTGGATCCGTCGTTCCGGCAGCGCGTCCGCGCCGCGGAGCCGCCGTTTCTGCCCGGCAATGCCGCGGCGCGTGTGCTCTCGATCTTGCGTGGGTGGTCACCGCCCTCGCCCCCGCGTAAGGTGTCGGTGTTCCAAGCATGAGCGCCGAGAAAAAGCGGGCCCGCGGGCGGTTCGAGAGGTGCGTCGTGCACGTCTCGAAGACGTTGCTCGATGCGATGGCGACGCTCGAGGCGGGCGTCGTTCGGATCGCGCTGGTGATTGACGACCAGGAGCGGCTGGTCGGCGTGCTGACCGACGGCAACATTCGGCGCGCGATCCTGGCGGGCGCGTCGACGTCGGCGCCGCTCGCGCCCTATGTCCACCGCCAGTTCATCTCCGTCCCGCCCACGGCGGGTCGCGCGGAGGTCCTGGATCTCATGCAAGCGCTCACGATCGAGCAGGTCCCCGTTCTCGACGAGGACGGGCGGCTGGTCGGGCTGCACCTGTTCCGCGATCTGCTCGGCGCGGGCGCGCGGCCGAACTGGGCGGTGGTGCTGGCCGGCGGCGAGGGACAGCGGTTGCGGCCGCTCACCGAGACGGTGCCGAAGCCGATGCTGAAGGTGGCGGGGCGTCCTATTCTCGAACGTCTGGTCCTGCATCTGGTGGGGCACGGGATCCGGCGTATCTACCTTTCCGTGAACTATCTGGCGCACCAGATTCGCGAGCACTTCGGGGCGGGCGAGAAGTTCGGCTGCCGCATCGAGTACCTCGAGGAGACCGAGCCGCTGGGCACGGGCGGCTGCCTGGCGCTGCTGCCCGAGCGGTCGTCGACGCCGCTGCTGGTGTTGAACGGCGATCTCGTGACCCAGTTCGACGTGGGCGCCTTGCTCGACGAGCATGCCGCCGACGGCCGCGCGATGACCGTCGGTGTGCGCACGCATCAGTACACGGTTCCGCTCGGCGTGATCCAGGCGGAGGCGGGGCGCGTGCAGGCCATTCAGGAGAAGCCGACCTTCGCGTGGCAGACCAACGCGGGGATCTACGTGGTCTCGCCCGAGCTCTGCGATCGCGTACCGAAGGGGCGGTCCTTCCAGATGCCCGAGTTGATCGCCGATTGCGTCGAGCGCGGCGACGTCGTGGTCGCGCACCCGATCGAGGAGGACTGGATCGACGTGGGACGGCTGGGTGAGCTCCGGCGCGCGCGGGCGGGCGAATGAGCACGCTCGCGGGACAGACCGTGCTGGTGACGGGCGCCGACGGGTTCATCGGCAGCCACCTGACGGAGGCGCTGGTCGCGGCCGGCGCCAAGGTCCGCGCCTTCTGCCTCTACAACTCGCACGGATCGTGGGGCTGGCTGGAGGACGCGCGTCCCGAGGATCAGGCGCGCCTCGATGTTCGGCTGGGCGACATCCGCGACGCGCGCTTCGTCGAGGCGGCGCTGGAGGGCGTCGACGTCGTCTTCCATCTCGCGGCGCTGATCGCGATCCCGTACTCGTACGTCGCGCCGGAGTCGTTCATCGACGTGAACGTGCGCGGGACGCTGAACGTGCTGGAGGCGGCGCGGCGCGCGCGCGTGCGTCGCCTGGTGCACACGTCGACCAGCGAGGTCTACGGCACGCCCGCCGATCTCCCGATCCGCGAGACGCATCCGCTGAACGCGCAGTCACCCTACGCGGCGAGCAAGGTCGCCGCCGATCAGCTCGCGCTCGCGTACCACATGAGCTACGGCGTGCCGGTCACCGTGCTGCGTCCGTTCAACACCTACGGGCCGCGCCAGTCGACCCGCGCGGTGCTGCCCACGATCCTGAGCCAGCTCGCGGCGGGGAAGACGGAGGTCCAGCTGGGCCGCGTCGACACGCGTCGCGACCTGACGTTCGTCGCCGACACCGTCGACGGCTTCGTCCGCGCCGGCGCGGCGGACGGGATCGAGGGTCAGACGATCCAGCTCGGCACGAATCGGGCCGTCTCGATCGCCGAGCTGTTCGACATGGCGTGCAAGGTCCTGGGCGTGTCGGCTACGATCGTCACCGATCCGCGCCGCGTGCGACCCGACGCCAGCGAGGTGCTGGTGCTGCAGTCGGATCCGGCGCGCGCGCGCGACCGGCTCGGATGGCAGCCGCAGGTCTCGCTGGAGGAAGGCCTGGCGCGCACGGCGGCGTGGCTGAAGTCGAGCGCCACCCGCTACAAGATCGAATACCTGCATGTCTGAGCACCATGTCTGAGGACGATCGGATCGGTCTGTCCGAGCCGCATCTCGGCGGCAACGCGCGGGCGTACCTCGAGGAATGCCTGACCACGAACTTCGTGTCGTCGGTCGGCCCGTTCGTCGATCGGTTCGAGCACGCGTTCGCCGAATACGTCGGCAGCCGGTACGCGGTCGCCTGCGCGAGCGGGACCGCCGCGCTTCACGTGGCGATGCGCCTCGCCGGCGTCGAGGCCGGCGACGAGGTGCTGGTCCCGACGCTGACGTTCGTGGCGTCGGTGAACCCCGTCATCTATCAGGGCGCCACGCCCGTCCTTGTCGACGCCGAGCGCGCGACCTGGAACGCCGATCCCGCGTTGATCATCGAGGAGCTCGACGCGCGCGCGCGGGCCGGCCGGCGCCAGCCGAAGGCCGTCGAGGTGGTGCACCTGCTCGGCCACCCCGGCGACGTCGCGCCCGTCGCCGCCGCCTGCGCGCGCCACGGCGTCACGCTCATCGAGGACGCCGCCGAGGCGCTGGGCGCGCGCTACGTGGGCGGCCCGCTGGACGGCCGCCACGCCGGCACGATCGGAAAGATCGGCTGCTTCTCGTTCAACGGGAACAAGATCATCACCTGCGGCGCGGGCGGCATGATCACGACCGACGACGAGGCGCTGGCGCGGCGCGCGAAGCATCTGACCACGCAGGCG
>DATMZL010001610.1:0-6395 GCA_035607075.1 Polyangia bacterium | reverse complement strand
GCCGCTGCGCCACCGGTCGCACCGCCACTGCCGGTTGCGTTCCCGCCGCTGCCGCTCGCGCCCGCCGCGCCCTGCATGCCACTCGTGCCGCCGCCCGGACCGGAGCCGCCGGTTCCGGCCGCTCCGGCAGCGGCGCCGCCGCTTCCCGCGAGCGATCCGCCGCCGTTGTTGCCGGCGTTGCCCGATCCGCCGATACCGGCCGTGCCCGTGTCGACGGGACGGCCCGGGGCCGTGCACGCCGCCGCGACGGCGACGACGCAAGCGAAGGCGCCGGCCGGCACGAAGACACCAAGGGCGCGCACCGGCGCTGCGGAGGACACTCGCATCCGGGGTTGCCGATGTTATGCCGCCGGCCGCCGCCCGTCGAGGGTTAGTCGCTCCGCGCCGCAGGCGCGGTGTGCGACTATTGTTTTTTCAGGTAGCCGCGATCCCGCGCTTCGCGCGGGGGCGGCTAGCTCAACGGCAGGGCTGGCAAGGGACGATGACGTGCGTCGCCGAGCCCTGACCGATGAGGGGCATGCGCGGCGCCTTCGGCAGGTACGCCGCGACGGCTTGCTTGCAGCGCGCCAGCACGACGTCGTCGCCGTCGCCGTCGAACAGCGCGAACATCGTGTCCTGTCCCGGTTGCGTGTACACGCGCGGTGACGCGCCGGGCGGCGCCGCTTTCCGGAGATCGTCCGCCTGGACCCTCGTCATGTTGTCGAATGCCTGGTTCGAGGTGTTGGTGGGCCAGCCACGCCGATCGAAGCCGATCTTCACGAAGGCACACGCTGGCGCCGTGCCGCGCATCTCCGCGGACAGATCCAGCTTGATCGGCTCCGCCGGCGATTCGTCCTGCGGCGCCTCCGCCGGTGCGGGCCGATCGCGTGGGGAGTCGCCGAGCTCTGCTCGGCGCGTACCATCGCGGGAGGGTTTGGGAACCCTTTCAGGGTTCCCATGTCAACCGAACGCGGGGATGTTGGTCAGCGCTCACGACCGCCGGCCGGCAGTCTACTCGGAACCCTGCGAGGGTTCCGAACCTCCCGCGACGGGCTCGGGCCGACTCATCAGCCGGGCCGCGGGCGCGCCGACGTCAGTGCCGCATCAGGTCGCGGATGTTGCCGAGCGATCGTTCCACGGCCTCAGCCTGGCGACGCGTCTTCAGGCATTCCATCGCCGCCTCCAGCAGGATGGCCAGCCCATCCTTGCCGCTCGCCGCGTCCCCGACGAACTTCCTCTCGTGCGGGTCGAATGCGATCTCGACAGTCATGACGGTGGAGCCATCCGGATGCAGCTCCCAGGCGAGCCCATCGAAGCAGATGGTGACGGCGTGGTCGCCGATCGACAGGCGCGCCTTGCTGTCACCCGCGGTGGCGGTCCTGATCCGCGTCGTGCCGGCCAGCTCGCCAAGCTGTTTGATCAGCTCGCGCGCGGCGCTCCGGCGCGCCTCCAGGTCGGGCGACAGGACGTCAGCCGCGTTCTCGAGGATCTGCTTCGCACGGTTGTCGTCGTATTTGCCCATGGGGTCCGCACATCGGCAGGACCCACGGCAAGCTTTAGCACGTACAAGCGTGCGTTATTACAGGCGAAATTGGACTAGAAACGCGCGCCTACGCCGAGCGAGACGCGGTAGTAATCGGGCCTCACGTTCGTGGTGACCTTGTAGGTCATCTCGACCCCGTTCTCGTCCTTGATGACTGCCTTGTCGGTGCGCGACTGGAAGCCCCACTGGTAGCCGCCGCCCAGGCTGACGAACGCGCGGTCCGTCATGTTCATGATGACGCCGACGTCGAAACCGAAGACGAACCCCTTCGGCGCGTCGCCCGTCTTTGGCTTGATCAGCGAGAAGCCCGGCAGCACGGCGCCATAAGCGGCGATCGTATCGGTCAGCGGAATCGCGTAGGCCACGCGCGCCATCGCATCGATCTCCATGGACGGATCGGGATCGGTGGTGATCGGGTCTTCCTTGGGCTTCACGTTGAAGATCACCTGCGGCGCGAGTCCCACCGACAAGCCGTCGCCGCTGACCAGCAGCCCCCGGAGGACGTCGTAACCCACGATGAGCCCGCCGCCGGGCGCGAACGCGGCGTCCAGCGACTTCGGCATGCCGCCGTACACCGCGTTGAACGTTCCCAGCGACATCGGCAAAAACGACAGCGCCACCTGCAATCGCCCCTCGGGCGCGGGCGCGGGAGACGCCGTCACGGCCGGCGTCGCGGCGTTCGTGTCCTGGGCGCGCGCCAGGCCGGCCGGCGCGACGACCGTGAGACCCATCAGACCGAGCAGCGTGCTTGCTTTGCGCATCTGTTTTCTCTCTTCGTCGTCTAGAACTAGAAGTAGAACGAGAATCGGAGCCGGGCGCTATACATCTCGTTGTCAAACGTGATGCGGGGCTCGTTGCCGGCGGTTTCCCAATGGCCGCGCGACCAGCCGCCGACCAGTTTGATGTAAAGCGTGTTGTAAAGGACGTACTGGGCCGCAATGAACCCCTGGTACAGCCAGTAGCTGTCGATCGGGTTCGGCGCGATGCCGTTCTGATCCTCGGTCCACGTCATCAGCGAGCCGACGCCGAAGATCAGCGGGTGTTTAGGATCGCCGTTCGACACGTTCGCGAACGCGCCCAAGCTCGTGCGCGAGAAGCTGCCCTCGGCGTTCAAGGCTCCCATGCGGTCGACGCTGACCACGTTGCCCTGGGCGGCGTTCACGCCGAACTCGAAGTGCGGCGCGAGCACGAACTGGAGCGCGCCGCCGACGCCCTTCGATGTGAGCGCCGTGTTGTCCGTCGACGTATTGATCGAGACCATCTTCTGGTACTCGACACCTCCCTTGAGCTTCACCCACCCGAAGTCGAGGATCGCAACGGGACGCGTGGCGTAGACGGGGCCGCTGAAGCTGCCCGCCATGCCCAGGACCTCGAAGCGCAGGAACGGGAACGGGTAGATGTGCACCGCCGCGTTCCCGACCGCGCCGCCGGGCCGGAACTGGTTGTCCGTCAGGCCGTAGAACGCGATGCCAGGGTTACCCGGCGCGACCGCGCCGTTTCGCTCGAAGGTGTTGAAGTCCAGGCCCATGCCCAGGTGAAAGACCTCCCAGCCTTCGAAGCGGCCGACCTGGACGTCCCACGCGTTCCAGCTGCCCAGGCGCAGCCACAGATCGTCGGTGTCGGCGCCGCCCGAGACCGCGCGGCCGATCGTCTGGTCGCCGGTGCCGACGAGCTCGACCTGACCTTGCAGGAAGTGCTGTCGATCGATCGCGTAGGTCGGCGTCACGCGCAACAACATGCGCGACTGCGCCTTCCAGTACTTGAGGTTGTCCGCCGAGAAGTTCGGGTCGGTGCTCGACGGTCCGAACTTCTGGTACGAGTTGTCGACCCAGGCCCAGCCCGAGAGGCCGATGACGAAGCGCTCGCCGGCGGCCAGGTTGGGCAAGTACGGCCACTGCATGCCGTGAAACGTCAGCCAGAGCGATCCGTGCGTGAGGCCGCGGGTCTGGAACTCGGGATACGACGACGTGGGCAACCGGACGACGCCGATCTTCACGACGGGCTCGGCGACCTCGGGCACCGTCGCCGGCGCGGGCTGCGCTTGCGGCACGGGCGTCGTGATCACCGTGGCCGGCGGCGCCGTGGGCGGAACCGGGGGCGGCGGTGCGGGCGGCGCTGGCGGCGCTGGCGTCGCCGTCGCCGGTGCGGCCTCGGGCGCCGGTTGCTGCGCGAAAGCCGCGGTGGACGACGCGAGCAGGATCAACGAAGTCAGAAGAGGTGTGCGCATTCTATCCATTGGGTGAGCGTTCGTTGACGGGACGTGGACTTGGCCGTTGTCGTTGCTGAACTGCGATCAGTAGCCAGCGACCGTGACGGTCTTCGTCATTGCCGGAAGGAAGTTCACCGAGCTCCCGCCGACCATGATCGTGACGTCGCCGCTCTCGACGACCCACTTGCCGGTCTTCGCGCCGGCGGCGTCCGTCTGGAAGTAGTCGAGGTCCGACAGGCGGACAGGAATCGTGACCTGCTTCTCCTGGCCGGGGGCGAGGTGGACGCGCGTGAAGCCCTTCAGCTCCTTGGTCGGTCGCTGCGACCACGCCGGCCGCTGCGGGTTCGTACCGAACGACACCCAGACCATCACGATCTCGTCACCCGCGACAGCGCCCGTGTTCGCGACGTTGACGACCACGGGCAGCACCGCGCCCTGGGCCATGTCGCTGCACCCGAGCTGCAAGTTTCGGTACTCGTAATGCGTGTAGGACAGGCCGTGTCCGAACGGGAACTGCGGCTCGCGCTTCTTGAAGTCGAACCAGCTGTAACCGACGTGGTAGTCGAACACCGTCGTCCCGTTGCCGTTCCAGGTGTCGTACTGGTCGATCGACTTGGCCCAGGTGAACGGCAGCTTGGCGCTGAAGTTCGCCTGACCCCAGAGCAGCTTGGCCAGCGCCGGACCGACCCGCTGGCCCGGGTACCAGGCCATCACGACCGCCGGTACGGAATCCAGCCAGGGCAGGTCGATGACGCTGCCGCCTTCCAGCACGACCACCATCGGCTTGTTGAGCGCGGCGACCTGCTGGATCAGCTTGTTCTGGATGCCCGCGTAAGCGCCCTTCTGCTTGGCGTCGAGCACCAGGCAGTTGGTGAGGTCCTGGCAGCCGTTATCGCGATCGGCGGCCTTCGTGTACTCCTCGCCTTCGTCCTGGGCGGTGAGGCCCGCCATCACGACGATGAAGTCGGCGTCCGCCGCCGCCGCCATGACCGGCGCGAGGTCGCCTTCGTTGTTGGTGGCGGTCGTGACGGTCACGCCCGTCGAGCCCATGCAGGTCGTCCCGTTGACCGCGCCGCCGGCCGCGCGGCAGAAGCCGTCGAACGGGCCGATGGCCTTGGCGGGATCGAAGAAGGCGCGGCTCGATCCGAGATCGCCGGTGCGGACGTCCGTCGCGAAGTTGACCTTGCCGCCTGTCTTGATCGGCCCGCCGTTGTCGGTCTCGTACGGGACCGTCGCGCCGACGACGGCCAGCTTCGTGACCGTCGGCGCGATCGGCAGCGCGTTGTTCGCGTTCTTCAGCAACACCATGCTCTCGATCGCCGCCTTCTCCGCGAGCGCGAGGTGGGGACCATTGCAGCTGATGACGCTGCTCTTGTAGCGCGTGATCGGTGAGCCGATGCCGACGCGCCCCGTCTTCTTGTCGGACTGGAAGCGGAACTTCTGCTCCAGGATCCGCTTGGCCGACGTCGTGATGTCCTCTTGCGACAACTGGCTCGGGACGAGCGTCTCGAGCTGGCCGTAGCAAAGCGCCCAGGACAGCTCGACGTCCAGGCCGGCGTGCACCGCCTCGACAGCGTAGCCCTTCAGGAGGTTCGGGTCGGTGGACGCGACGGTCTTGGGCTTCATCGCCCACCAGTCGCTGAGAACGAATCCCTTGAACCCGAAGTCCTTGCGCAGGACGTCGGTCAGGATGTGACCGTTCGCGGTCGCTTTCTCGCCGTTGATCTGGTTGTACGACGCCATCACGGACGAGACGCCGCCGTCCTGGACGACCATGCGGAAGTGACGCCCGTAGATCTCGCGCAGCGTCTGCTCGTCGAGCTGCGAGTTGTTGTTCTCGCGGCTGACCTCGATGTCGTACGCCATGAAGTGCTTGGCGTTGGCGGCGATGTACTCCTGCACGCCGATCGTCATCGCCGTGGCCAGGCGGCCGACGTGGAACGGATCCTCGCCGTAGGTCTCCTGCGCGCGGCCCCAGTACGGATGCCGGAGCAGGTTCATGCACGGCGCCAGCAGCAGGGTCTGCTTCGCGACCTGCATCTCGTCGCCGATCGCCTCGCCGATCGCGTACTCGAGGTCCAGATCGAACGCGGCGCCGCGCGCCATGCTGACCGGGAACACCGTCGAGTACCCGACGTGCTCGCCGTTCACGACGGCCGCGTTCTGCGTCGAGCCGTCCATGTCCTCGCCCAGGTTCATGCCGCGCGAGGCGTCGCGGTAGCGGAAGCCGCGCAGGTCGATGGTGTCCTGGCTGCGCTGGATGTTGTTGAACTGCGTGTGGTAGGCGTCGCCGTACAGCGTGCCTTGCATCTGCGTGACCTTCTCGGCGAGCGACATCGTCGCGACAGTCATCTCGACCTTCGTCGCGAGCGCCGGATCCGTCACGTACGGCTGAACGTACTTCAGCTTGACGTCCATCGCCGTCGCACCGGGACACGACACCGGCGTGACGACGTTGTCGACGTTGCTGCCCGCGTCGGGATCGTCGGGCGCGCCCGCGTCGACGTCGATCTCGGGATCCTCGATGCAGATGGTGCTGGCGTCGCTCTCGATCGTCTTCGGCGGCGAAAGCTTGCAGCCGGCCGCGGTCACGAGCCCGACGGCGGACAACAACAGGACAGGCTTCATCAAGTTCACCTTCATATTCGACATGGGATCTCCGCG
>DATMZL010001193.1:0-3134 GCA_035607075.1 Polyangia bacterium | reverse complement strand
CATCGCGACTACGCGAAGGGCGGTCTGGCCGTGATCGGCATGTACCACCACAAACGACCGGAGCCGCTGACGCTGGACGCGGTCCGCGCCACCGTGCGCGAATACGGCTTCGCGTTTCCGGTCGGAGTCGATCGCGACTGGCGGACGCTGAACCGCTGGTGGCTGGACGGACACAGGCGGGACTTCACCAGCGTCAGCTTCCTGATCGATCGGCGGGGCGTGATCCGGCACGTCCATCCGGGCGGCACCCTCGAGCTTGGCAAGCCCGACTTCGTCGTTATGCAGAAGAAGGTCGAGCAGCTCCTCGCCGAGCGGCCCTGAGCCCCCAAAAAAGGTCGCCCCGTGTCGATCCGGCGCCCGCCCGTTCGTCGCCTGGATGAAAGGGGATGAGACGATGCGAAAGATCAACGTTTTGACGTTCGTGACGATGGACGGCGTGATGCAGGCGCCGGGCGGGCCGGAAGAGGACACCAGCAACGGGTTCAACCGCGGCGGCTGGAGCGTCGGGTACTTCGACGAGGCGGTGGGCGAGGAGATGGGGAAACAGATGGGGCGGAAGTTCGACCTGCTGCTCGGCCGCCGGACCTACGAGATCTTCAAGTCGTTCTGGCCGCAGCAGAAGGACCCGACCGGGGACGCCATCAACGAGGCCACGAAGTACGTGGTGACGAACCGGCCGCTCGGGAAAGATTGGAAGGGCACGGTCCGCCTGGAAGGCGACGTCGTCGCGGCGATCCGCAAGCTGAAGGCCGAATCGGGCCCCGAGCTGCAGGTGCACGGCAGCGCGACGCTGATCCAGACGCTGCTCGCCAATGATCTGGTCGACGAGCTGTGGATCAAGATCTTCCCGTGCACGATCGGAAGCGGGCGCCGGCTGTTCGAGGAGGGGACCCAATACGCGGGGTTCGAGCTCTACGAGAGCAGCGCCTCGCCGAGCGGCGTGATTCTCGCGAAGTACCGCCGCGCCGGCGACGTGAAGTCGGGCTCGTTCCTGCCGTGATTGGAAGGGGCGCGCGTCAGGTCGTGGCGACGCGCGCCGCGAGGTCGAGCAGCTTGCTGGAGTAGCCCCACTCGTTGTCGTACCAGGCGACGAGCTTGACGAAGGTCGGGTCCAGCTGGAGGCCGGCCTTCGCGTCGAAGATCGAGATGCGGGCGTCGCCGCGGATGTCGGTCGAGACGATCTCCTCGTCGGTGTAACCGAGGACGCCCGCCAGCGGACCGTCGGACGCCGCCTTCATCGCCGCGCAGATGTCGGCGTAGCGCGCCTCGCGCGTCAGCTCGCAGGTCAGGTCGACGACCGAGACGTCGGAGACCGGGACGCGGAACGACATCCCGGTCAGCTTCCCTTTCAGCGACGGCAGGACCTTGGTCACAGCCTGGGCGGCGCCTGTCGACGCGGGGATGATGTTCTCGAGGATCCCGCGCCCGAATCGCCAGTCCTTGCCCGAGACGCCGTCGACGGTCTTCTGCGTCGCGGTCGTCGCGTGGACGGTCGTCATGAGGCCGCGCCGGAGGCCGAACGCGTCGTCCACCACCTTGGCGATCGGCGCCAGGCAGTTGGTCGTGCACGACGCCGCCGAGATGATCGGCTGGCCCGCGTAGCGGTCGGTGTTGACGCCGTGAACGAACACGGGCGTGTCGTCCTTGGTGGGCGCCGAGACGATCACGCGCCGCGCGCCGGCGCGCAGGTGCGCTTCGGTCTTCTCCGTGGTCAGGAAGATGCCGGTCGACTCGATGACGACGTCGACGCCGGCGTCGCCCCAGGCGGACGCCGCCGGATCCTTCACGGCGGTGGCGCGGATCGGCCGGCCGTCGACGAACAGCGCGCCGTCCTTCACGCTCACGTCCTGGCGGAGCCGCCCGTGCACGGAGTCATGGCGCAGCAGGTAGGCGAGGTGCGGCAGCTCGAGCAGGTCGTTCACCGCGACCACCTGCATGTCCGTCCGTGCCATCGCGGCGCGGAACGCGGTTCGACCGATGCGCCCGAAGCCGTTGATCCCGATCCTGATCATGCTGATCAGGTAGCGCGAAAGTGGTGTGGCTCGAAGGACAATGACATTGCATTTTCAGCCACAGCGTCCAGAATCGGTTCGTGAGCAAGGCGCCGAAGACCGTCTGGTTTCTGGTGGTGCCGCGGACCGGCGTGCTGGACATCGCCGGGCCGTGGGAGGTGCTGGGCCACGCGAACGACGTGCTCGGCCACACCGCGTATCAGCTGGAAGCGATCGGGCCGCGGGCGCCCACCATCGAGACCCGACACGGGCTGGTCGTGAGCGGCATCCGGCCGCTGCCGCGCACGGGCGATCGGCTACCCGACGTGGCGATCGTCGCGGGCGCGCCGCTGCGCCCGCTGCCCGAGGTCGACGATCGGCTCGTCCCTTGGCTGCGCCGCCATCACGCCCGCATCCCGACGGTCGTGTCGATCTGCACCGGGGCCTTCGTGCTCGCCGCTGCCGGCATTCTCGACCGACGGCGCGCCACCACGCACTGGATGTTCCTCGACGAGCTGCGCGCGCGGTTTCCCGCCGTTCGCGTCGTCGACGAGGGGATCTTCGTGAAGGACCGCGGCGTGTGGACGTCGGCGGGGATCACCGCCGGCATCGACCTGATGCTGTCGATGGTCGAGGACGACCACGGCCACCGGGTCGCGATGGCGGTCGCCCGGCGGCTGGTCCTGTTCCTGCGCCGCTCGGGGAATCAGGCGCAGTTCAGCCAGGCGCTGCGGCGACAGGAGAAGGAGCCACCCCGGTTGCGCGACATCTCGACGTTCGTCGTCGAGCACATCGACGAGCCGATGCTCGTCGATCGGATCGCGCGGCGGGTGGGCATGAGCCCGCGCACGCTCAGCCGCTGGTGCCGCGAGCACCTGGGCGAATCGCCCGCGGCGTTCGTGCGCCGGCTGCGGATCGACGAGGCGCGCCGACTGCTCGAGGAGACGTCGCTGCCGCTCAAGGACATCACGGCGCGCACGGGGCTCGGCGACGCGAGCACGATGTGGCGCGTGTTCACGCAGCGGCTGGGCGTCACGCCGGCCGCGTATCGGCAGCGATTCCAAGCGGCCGCGTAGCGGCGCGCGCGGCCATCAGCTTGCGCAGCGTGACGACGTGGCCGAACAGCGCGGCCGCGACCATCAC
>DATMZL010001170.1:0-2503 GCA_035607075.1 Polyangia bacterium | reverse complement strand
CCGACGGCGGGTCGAGGAGGACGCCGGCGTCGCCGACGCGCGGCCCCGCGTCGGCCGCATATGTCGGCGCCGACGACGCGAAGAACAGCGTGAGCCCGTCGTCGGTCAGGAAGCCGTCGACGGTGCTGCGGTCGGGGGACGCGAGCTCCGAGATGAGCACGGGCGCGCCGAAGGGAGCGCCGACGCTCGGTCGCGCCGCCAGGAACGTCTGGTAGACGGTGGACGTCCCTTGCTTCGACGACAGCGGCATGACCAGGCCGTGCTGGCCAGGCGGCCGCGGGATGTCCTCGGCGGCCGTGTTCAGCGCGACGACGTGGAGCGGCGCGCTCCACAGCGCGACCCGATTCGGCCGCGTCGCCATCCAGATGTCCGTCGAACCGACGCCGCCCGGGCGGTCCGATCCAAACCACAGCGTCAGGCCGTCCGCCGAGATCGCCGCGCTGGTCTCGAACGTGGTGGTGTTCACCTCGTTCACCGGCAGCGGGGTGTCGAAGGGCATCCGCGCGTCGAAGCGACGCGCGAACCAGACGTCGCCGTTGCCGCTCGCGCGATCCGACGTGAAGTAGATCTCCAGCAGGTCGGCGGTCAGCGTCGGGTTGTCCGTGCGCGCGTTCGATGCCAGCTCGGCGACGATCCGGGGCGTCTCGAAGTGATACGGGCGCGGCTGCTTGTCGCCCAGGCTGACCGTCTTGCCGGTGCAAGCCGCGAGGACAGCCGCCGCGAATGGGACGATCGCCCACGCGCGGTACCGGGCGCGGCGTGCTGGGGTTACGGCCCGCATTGCGGCGATGCTAGCATCGACACGGTTTGCGTTCGGAACGCGTCAGCTTCCTGGTCGGGGCGCTGCTCTCGGCGGCGGTCCCGGCCTGGGCCCAGCCGGCACCGGACGCGCGGCTCGAGGTCGTCGCAGACCCGAGCTGCTCGACGCGCGACGAGCTTGTCGCGCGCGTCGCGGCGCGCTCGACGCGGATACGCTTCGTCAGCGCCGAGGCCGGCGTTCCCAGCATGACCGCGCGCATCGAGCCAGGCGCGAAAGGGGCGGTGGTCGCCGAGCTGACGGTTGTCGAGCCGGACGGGCGAAAGTTCGTGCGCCGCCTGGAGGCGCCGTCGTGCGCCGCCGCGACCGACGCGCTCGCCCTCGTCGTCGCGATCACGCTGGATCCCAGCGTCGTCGCGACCACCGACGTCTCGGGCGCGGCGGCCGACAAGTCGGCGGCGTCCACGGCGACGAACGACGGCGCCGCGGCCAAGCCGCCCGAGGCGACGGCCGAAAAGCGCCCGGCCGGCGCCCCCGGCGCGAACGACGAGGCGGCAGCGTCGATCCGTCGTCTGACCGCTGGCGTGGCGGCGGAGGTCGTGGCGGGGCCCGCACCGACGGCCATGCCGGGCATCGCGCTGCAGGTCCAGGGCGCGCTGGACCGCCCGTCGATCTGGTCGCCCGCCGCAATCCTGACGCTGTCTCACGTCTGGTCTGGCGCGCTGGCCGAGGCCGGGGCGACCGCTGAATTCACGCTGGATCTGCTGGCGCTGGATGCCTGCCCCCTTCGCCTCGCCGCCCTGAACGTGGAGGCGCGCGCCTGCGCCGCCGGCGCGCTGGGCCGGCTGTCCGCGCAGGGCTCCAACACCTACGACCCGCGCTCCGTCAGCCGCGCCTTCGCGACCGCCGGCGGATCGGCCCTGCTGACCCTGGTGCTCTGGTCGCGGGTGGAGCTCCGCGCCCGTCTCGGCGTGGGGGCGACCCTGTGGCGCGATGCGTTCGAATTCACTCCCGAGGTGTTTCACCGGGTCGCTTCGGTTACCCTGGTGGGGGACGTCGGGATCGGCGTGCGGTTTCCGTGATCGGTTAACGGCGGCAAGCGCATGAAGAATCGGGATATGACCAGATTGGCGCTCGTGAAGGCGGGCAGCGAGCGGGCGAATACCGCCGGCGCGGACAGCGCCGCGATCGCACCACCGCATCCGCCCGCCGATCGGTCCCGGCTGGAACGCATGTTCACCGCCCACCACGCACTGGTGTGGCGGACGCTGCGCCGGCGCGGCCTGGACGCCGACGCGGCGGCCGACGCGACCCAGCAGACGTTCCTTGTCGCGGCCGAGCGCCTGGGCGACATCAACCACGACAGCGAGCGCGCGTTCCTGGTCGGCACCGCGCTGCGCGTGGCGTTCTCCTGGGGACGCAAGACGGTGCGCTGGCAGCTGGACGACGACATGGATCGGCGCGCGGCCGCCGGCCGCGACATGCTGGACGAGCAGACGGCGATCCAGCTGTGCGACCTGGCGCTGTCCAAGGTCGACGCCGAGCTGGCGGAAATCTTCGTGCTGTTCGAGCTGGAGGATCTGACGTCGCCCGAGATCGCGGCGCTGCTGGAGATCCCGCTGGGAACCGTCGCGTCGCGGCTGCGCCGGGCGCGTGAGCAGTTCCGCCTGGTGGTGAGCCGCATCGAGCTCGCGATGCGGCGGGAGGGGAACGCGTGAGCACCGATCCGAAGCGGCTCACGGTCGT
>DATMZL010000247.1:0-18130 GCA_035607075.1 Polyangia bacterium | reverse complement strand
CGCCGACGGTGGCGACCACGCTGTCCGTCGATCCGGCCGCCACGTCGAGGCTCCAGACCCAGTCCTTGCGCAAAAAGTTTCGCAGCGACAAGTCGACCGCCAGCATGCCGGTCGGTGGGAACAGACTGGCGCCGCTCGGCGCTGCGAAGACGGATTGGTAGGTCGCGCCGGCGCCCAGCGACCAGCGCGACGTCAGGTCGACGCGGCCCGCGCCCTTGACCGGATCGTCGGAGAACGGCGCATCGCGCAGGCGCGTCTCCGCGAGCGCGACCATCTGGCCGCGCGGCACGTCGATCTCGCCGACGCGCAGCCGGTCCGGCAGCCGGCGCTTCACGCGGTAGTGGCCGGGAGCCAGCGCGACGCGGCGGTCGGCGCCGTCGGCCTTGCTGATCTCGGCTGCGACGAATCCCTTGCCGTCCACCAGGAAATAGACCCCGCTGGGCGCTTCGCGTGGAAGGTAGACGCCTTCGTGGCGCACGGCGACGTCGGTCAGCACCAGATCGCCGTTGCCCGCGAGGTCGTAGCTGAAGGTCGGGTGCTGCGCGCCCGCCGCGCTCTCGGCGGTGTCGGCGACGGTGCGGTCGTAAGCGTACGCGTACGCCTCGAACAACGTCACGCGCCCGTCGCCGGACTTGTCGGCGCCGCCGAGCAGGCCGGATGCCAGATGGTGCGAGAAGTAGCTGCCGCCGATCGCGTCCGATTCCTGCGAGTCCTCGTCGGACGTGCTGGACGTCAGGATGACGACGCCCTTCGCGTCGCGCGGTCCGTCGGCCTGGATCTCGAACGCGGGCGCCTTGCGCGCGCCCTTCGTGCGCGTCGTCGTCGCGCCCGATTTGCACGAATCGAAGATCGCGATGCGCACATCCACAGGCGAAGCGGCGATGCGCGCCTTGAGTCCCTCGACCGGAATGCGTGTCTCTCCTAAACGCAAGGATCCATCCTTGGCGTGGCCCGAGTAATAGAAGAACAAGGCCGTCCGCTCGCCACGCTGCTTTGCTTCGGCCGCCTGCATCTCGACCGCGACGATCGCCGAGAGGAGCTGCGACGCACTCGCGCCCACCAGCAGCGTCGCGTCCTCGGGGCGCACGCCGCCGAGGCGGGTGAGGATCTCGTGCACCTTCCGCGCGTCCGCGCTCGCGTAGAGCAGCGCGCGCGTGTCGCCGCCGCCGCTGTCGTTGCCCGCCACGATCGCGAAGCGCCGCAGGCCCTGCGCGCGCGCGGTCGCCGCCGCCGCCGTCACAGCGAGCAACGCGGCCAACGCGAGCCTGGAACCTGAAAGCATCCCGTCCCCTTCCCTTACGGCTTTGCGAACGCTCTCACGAACTGCTCGCCCGGCAGCTCCAGGCTGGGCATGCGCGCCAGGTTGCCGCCCGCCTTGTCGTAGGCGGCGCGGGCCGCGCGTGTCGCGGTCGCGACGTCGATGGGCTGATCGGACAGGACAACGATGATCCGTTCGACGCCGGCGCCGTCCAGCTCCCAGCTGCCGGGTAGGTAGCGCGTCGCGCTCGCCGCGCCGTCGGGCAGAGCCAGGCTCTTGCCCTGCTCGGGCGACAGCGCCTGGACGACGCCGTGGTCATCGATCGTCAGGGCGATCAGGTAGCGGTGGTCGCCCGCCGTGTAACCGATGCGCAGCCGCTCGCCGCGCGCCAGCGGCTCGGCCGAATCGACGCGCGCGTTGCGCTGACCGTCGACGCCGGCGACGCGCACGACGATCCCGGCGCCGCCCTTCGTGCGCGTCGTCGGTTTCTGCATGACCGGTCGCGGAACGAACGTGACCATCGCCAGCACGCACGCCGCCATCGCCAGCATCGGCGCCAGCCAGGTGTTGAGGACCGGCGGCCGCGCCTTCGCCTTGCTGGCTCCGCGCGCCGCCCGCTCGACGCCGGCCGCGAAGCGATCGAACGAGATCTCCTGTTCGAAGCGGCGCTGCTCGTCGTCGAGCGCGCGGATGCGCGCGCGGCAGTCGGCGCACGACGTCGCGTGCGCCTCGATCGCCGGGCCGTCCGGCCCCAGCGCTTCGCCCGCGCGCCGCCGCCGCAGCGTCAATTCACCGATGTGTTCGTTCTTCTCCTGCGCCAGATTCATGCGTCACCTTCAGTTGCTCGATCGCTTTCTTCGTCGACATCGGCTTCGCGCAGCGCCATCACGCTCGCGAGCCGCTTGCGCACCGTCGGGATCGATCGGCCGATCGCGGCCGCGACCTCGTCCAGCGTCATCTCGTCGACGAAGTAGTGAATCACCGCTTGCTGCGTCTCCAGGTCCAGCTTCGCGAGCAGCTGCTGCGCCGCCTCGCGATCCTCGAACAGCTGCGGGCCGCCGTGCCCCTCGCCGCGCGCACGCGTCTCGCGCTCGAAGCGTTTGTGCCAGGGCGCGCGCTCGGCGCGCAGCACGTTCAGGCAGTGGTGCGTGGCGATGCGGACCAGCCACGTCAGCGGCGACGACTCGTTCCGGAACTCGTGCCAGTGACCGAGCGCCTTGGCGAACACGTCCTGCATCGCGTCCTCCGCCTTGGTGCGATCGCCGAGCAGGTATTGGCAGCGGCCGTACACGGTGCCTCCGTACTGGGTGTAGAGCTCTCTCAGCGCCGCCCGCGAATCCGCGGGCTTGCCTCCGTCGATCACCTGTAAGCAGGGTTGTGTGCTCATTTGTGATCCCTCGCCCGCGAACAGCGGGAGAGGGGCTGGGTGAGGGTTCCTTTTCGTGCGAATGCCCCGGGGCCGCGTCGACCCCGGGGCTCGATTTATCAACCTAGAGCGAGGGGGCCAGGAAGGACGCGGTCGGGAACGAGCAGCTCGTCTCGTCGCCCCAGTTCAGCGAAGGATCGTACGACACATTCCGGTACGTAGACAGGAACGAGATGTCCCAGCATTCAGACACGGTGACCACACCGTTGATGGCCGTCGCGACGTCGCCGCCCGACAGCTCGTAGTCGGTGCGGCCCGCGCCGCTTTCCTGCCAGCGGCTGTGGATCGTGAAGTCCTCGAGCGCCGAGTTCGACGGATGCGGATCGGGATAGTAATCACGCTTCGCCGCGTACTTGAGCTCGCCGCCCGCGCCCGGCGTCGCCGTGTAGCGGTAAAGCGCATTGTAGAGCTCGGTCGCGGGCGGATCGTCCTTGATGCCCTTGAAGTCGACGTCGATCGTGGTGACCGCGCCCGGCGCGAGCCGCGAATACGTGAACGTCGCGACGCCGACCGCGTTGTCGTGCTGGGGCAGCGTCTGCGCCATGTCCCAGTCGACCACGAACATGCCGCTGCCGTAGTTCTCGATCGGGCGGCCCTTGGCGTTGACCGCGCGCGTGTGCGTGCCGGACAGGACGGTCACGAACGCGCTGTCGTCGGCGGCCTTCGCCTTGCCGTCCAGCGCCCAGCTGAACACGTTCTTCTCGACGCGGGTCACGGTCAGGCGCCACGCGTTCTTGTCGAGCGGCTCGCTGTGCGGTCCCCACACCGCCGTGTCGCCGTCGACCGACGTCGGCGGGTAGCTGACGATCGTCTTCACCAGGATCAGGATCGCGCCGGTCGCGCCGTTGACGAGGCTGGTGACCGCGTAGGTCAGATCGTAGCTGCCCGCCTCTTCACCGAGCAGCGCGCTGCGCGCCGTGCTGGTCCCGTCGCTGGACGTGAGCGCGCCGCTCCGGGCGCTGCTGGCCGGAACCGCGAGGGCGACGTTCTCCGCGGTGGGCGTGCTGCCCCCCCAGTCATCGTCCACCAGCCTGCATCCCCCGACCGCGAGCATTGCCGTGACACCGAGAACTACCGACGACCGTTTCATGGCTTCTCCTTGTGAGACCTGCTGTTTCCGACCAGCAGTCCAATCGACACCGCTGCCCCGAAATGGAGAAAGGCGGGTGTAGACTCGCGGAATCGTGCGGGTCCGCAGGCTAGAAGGCGTCACGTTCGTGGCGCTGGCCCTGGCCGCAACGGGCGGTTGCTCGTCGGGCACCGTGGAGCCGTATCTCGATGTCTGGACGGGCATCGGCATCGAGACGATGGCGCTCTACAAGGGGTCCGACGGCTTCTGGTGGCAGGACGGGGACCTGTGGTCGTCGAACAAGGTCGGCATCATCACGGTATCGGCCAACCACCTCACCGCGATGGGCGGCATGTGCGGGCGCGCCGACTACGGCGACTGCACGGCGACGTTCTCGCCGCCCGTCGTCACGATCAGCATCCCGCAGTTCGGTTTGCCGCCAATCGTCCATCACCTCGAGCGTGTCGCCGGCGGACTCCAGGTTCGCGACGACGCGGACGCGATCATCGCGACGGTGACGCCGCGGTCGTCCGGCGCGGACGTCTTCGATGACGCCGGCAACTTCATCATCAGGGCCGACTGGGACGTCGAGGACCCGCACAGGCTGTCGGTGACGGTGGCGACGGGCGGCCTGCTCGGCTGGACGGTCGGCGTCGTCCCGCCCGAGATCGGCGCGCTCGCGCTCGGCAGCCGGTTCGGCGCCCCCGATCACGCGACCGTGATCGCGGCGGCGCTCACCTGGCTGCGGTAGCCGCGGCCCCTACTGGGCGGGGTCGGACGGCGGCGCGGGCGGCGGCTTCGCCGGCTCGGGCGCCGGCAGCTGCGACGGATCGGGCGCCATCATGCTCTTGAGATCGATCGTGTGCAGGCGATCGCGTTCCTTGACCGGCGTGCGTTCCGCCGGCGTGCGGGTCTTGCGCGCAACCGGCTTTTCGGACTTTGCTTCCTCTTTTGCCGGTTCGGCGGTCTTCGCCTCGGCCGGCTCGCGCGTCGCGGCGGGCGCCGGCTTCTGGACCGCCGGCTTCTGGACCGGCACGGGCGCGGGCTTCGGCGCCTGGACCACCGGCTTCGGCGTCTCTGCCACCGGCTTCGCCTCCGTCGGCGGGTTGGCGGTGCCCGCCTGCGGGCTCTCGCCGCCGCCAAACCAGGTTCGATAGTACGTGCCGCCAAAGTACGCGACCGCGAACAGCACCGCGAGGCCCATCATGACCTTGAAGAAGCCGCCGCCCTTGCGCTTGCGCCGCCGGTCCGGCGGCTCTTCGGTCTCGGGGATCGGCAGCGCCGCGAGCTCCTCGCTGGCGCGCCCGTCGAGCGCGGACTCCGAATCGCGCGGAACCGGCAGCGAGAACTCCGGCGGCTGCTGCGACACACGCGCGCGCGACATCCGCATGCGACCGCCGCCCGCCGCCTCGACAACCGCCAGCGACGTCCGCGCTTCGCCGTCGATCTCGTCCTCCTGCAGCTCCTGCGAATCCGACAGCACGACGTCCTGGCCGTCGAGCTCGCCGGTCCCGGTCCCCGCGCGCGTCGACGTCGGGCGCGACGTCATCTTCAGGATCGAAGGCTGGCCGTCGTGCAGGGCCAGCTCGGCGAGCCAGCGTTTGAGCTCGGTCTGCCCGACGGGCCGGAACACGTTGCGCGCCACGTGCTCGATGTCGGCGAGCATCTCGTCGGCGGTCTGGTAGCGCTCGTTCACGTCCGTCTTGAGCGCGCGGTTGATGATCGCGGCGACCTCGGGCTCCAGATCCGGCGCGGCCGCCTCGGGCGGCAGGAACTCGCCCTTCTGCACGCGCAGCAGCGTCTCGAGATCGGTCGGCCCTTCGAACGGGCGCGACCGCACCATCAGTAGATAAAGCACCGTCCCGAGCGAGAACAGATCCGAACGCTGATCGATCGGTTTGCCGTACGCCTGCTCGGGCGACATGAACGCGACCTTCCCCTTCACGACGCCCGTCCCGGTCTGCTCGCGCTTGTTCATCGCCTTGGCGATGCCGAAGTCCGTCAGCTTGATCTCGCCCTGCTCGGACAGCAGGATGTTGTGCGGGCTGACGTCGCGATGGACGATCCCCAGCGATCGCGCGCCGTCGGTCTTGCTGTGCGCGTACGAAAGCGCGCGGCACACGTCGGCGATGATGTGCAGGCCGAGCTCTCGCGGCAGCGGGATGTTCGCCGTCGCAGCCCGCTGCAGGACGCGCCCCAGATCCCAGCCGTCGACCAGCTCGAGGACTAGGAAGTAGCGGCCCTGCGCGACGCCCAGATCCAGCACCTGCGCGATGTTGCTGTGGGCGAGGCTCATCGAGATGTGCGCCTCGTCGATGAACATGTTGCGGAACTGAGGGTCCGCGTAGATGGTGCTGTGGATCCGCTTCAGGATGACCGGCTTCTGAAAGCCTTCGCGGCCGACCTGGGTGGCGAGGAAGATTTCGGCCATGCCGCCATCCGCGACACGCCGAACGATGTTGTAGCGGCCGTGCTTCGCCATCCCGGGAGGGGAAACTTTACCACTCTTCACGACCCCTTGTCCGTGTCGGGACAATGGTTTCGCGGCGCACGCCAGGTATCCGACTGCGGTTTTTTCGACGAAAAGTAGACGGGGGCGTTGTCCGGGATGAGGCTGTTGTCCAGGATGAGCAACAACGCCCCCAGTGACAACGTCGTTCTCCGCCACGCGGTGGAGCAAATCCAGCGCGTGCTTCCCTCCCACTGGGCGACGAACGTCGCGACCAAGACCAACGATGTCGCCGACGCGCGGCTGACGATCCGGACGCCGGCCGGGGCCAGCGCGGCGCTGGCCATCGGGGCGCGCCGCCAGCTGGATCCTCGGCTGGTCGGCGACGTCGCCGCGGCGCTCCGGGGCGCGGCCGCCGACGCCCACGTCGTCACGGCGCCGTTCCTGGGACCGCGCACGCGTGAGCGCCTGGCCGAGGAGGGGATCGGCTACGTCGACCTGTGCGGGAACATGCGCCTGGTGCTGGATCGGCCGACGGTGTTCATCTCGGCGCGCGGCGACGAATCGAGCCCGTGGGCGGCGCCGCGCGCGTCCCGGTCGCTGCACGCGCCCAAAGCGTGCCGGATCGTGCGCGCGCTGGCCGACGGGCAACCACCCTTCGGCGTGCGCCAGCTGGCGGCGCTGGCGAGCACGGATCCGGGCTACGTCTCGCGCCTGCTGGACCTCTTCCACCGCGAAGAGCTGATCGAGCGCGAGCCGCGCGGACCGGTCCTGGCCGTGCACCTGTCGCGCCTGATCCGCCGCTGGGCGGAGGACTACCGGTTCGGCGAGGCGCACCGGTTCGTCCCGGTCGTGCATCCGCACGGCGTCCCGGGCGCGCTCGTGCGGCTGCGCGACGCCCAGATCCCGCACGCGCTGACGGCCCGGGCCGGGGCGGCCGCGCTGTCGGGGACGGCGCTGCCCGGCGTGGTCGCCGCCTACGTCGACAACCCGGAGCGCGTCGCAGCGACGCTGGGCGCCGACCCAGTGGACACAGGGGCGAACCTGTTGCTCATCGATCCGTTCGATCCGTTCGTCTTCGAGGGCACGTGGGAGGCGTCAGGCCTGCGCTACGCGGCGCGCGCGCAGATCATCGCCGATCTCCTCGGCAGCCCCGCGCCCGCGCCCGCGCAGGCCGCGACGCTGCTCGATCTGTTCAACATGGGCACCCTCGAGGGTGCCCAAACCCTCCCGCAATGAGCTCCGGGCGGCAAAGCCGCGCTGCGCTCGATGCGATCACCGCGCCGGCCGCGAACCTCAGCGCGGTGTGAGCGAAAGCTCGTTGCGCAGATCCTCGGCGTTCTTCGCCCGCGCGTCGGGATGCGCCTTGAGATAGCTGTCGAGCAGCTTCGCCAGCTGCTTGACCTGCGCGGCCGCCATCTTCGGTCCTGCCGGTTCCTTGCCGGCCTTGCCGTTGTCGCCGTTCCCGCTCTCCTTGCCGCCGGCGCTCGCGGCCTTCACCTCACCGCCGGCGCTCGCCTTGTGCTTCTTGTCGGCATCGGCGGCCTTCTTGGTCTCGGCCTCGATCTCTTTCTTGATCTGGGCTTCGCGTTTTTCCTCGCAGCCCTTGGGCTCGCAATCGCCGGGACAGCCGCACTTCGCGCCCTTCGAGCACGAGCAGGTGTTGTTCGACTCGTTGCGCGTGCACCCGCACTTGTTCGGCGCCGCGACCGCCGCGCCTCCACCCAAGAGCAGCACCAGCGCCAGCACCGGCGGCGCCATCCCGAGCAATCCTTTCGCTCTGGCGAACCAACGCATCCCCATGCGGTTATGAGACGCCTCCCCGAAGTTTTTTTCAATGGGGCCGAGGAGTTCAGAGCCGGTCAGAGCAGACCGCGGGCCCGAAGCTCGGCCGTCAACGCGCCCCCGACGGAGCGCGCGAGCTGCACGTTGGCGAACCCGAACCAGGCGACGTCGCTCGTCACGTCCAGCGGCGCCACCAGCGGCGCGCCGCGCGGGTCGGTGACGATGACGCCCGCCTCGCGCGCGATCAGCTCGCACGACAGATCGTAAGGATGCGCGCAGAAGATCGGCGCGCGGCCGGCGGCGCGCCGCGCGGGCTGAAGGAGAGGGCGCAGGTCCGCCGTCCAGCGATCGTGCCCGGCCATCAGCTCGTAGAGCTGGCCGGCGGATGACAGGTACTCGTCGTCGAACACCAGCGGATCGCCGTCGTCCTTGCCGTCGCCGAGCAGCCGCCGCACGACCGCGTCGTCGATCGCGGCCAGCTCGGCGCGCGTGCCCGAGAAGAACTTCGAGAGGCCGCCGAAGCCGTGCGCGATCGTGGTCGCCCGCGACGGCCGCAGCGCGAGCGTCGCGCGCGTCCCCGCGACCGTGTCGAGCCGCTCGGCGCGCGCGCCTTCACCCGCCACCGCCCACAGCGTGTCGGCGAGGTGCTGCTTCACGAGCGGGATCTCGGTCTGCACGGCCAGGCGAATATCGGCCAACGTCTCGCCGCCGCCGCGGTAGGGCGCGATCCCGGTCAGGATCCAGGCGGACCGCTTCTGGTACATGAGCCCGCGCGTGCCGTCGATCGGATCGACGAGCGCGATGATCTCGGCGTGACGTTCGGATGTGCCGGCGGGCAGCATGCGGCGCCCGCTGACGCCCAGTCCCTCGGCGACCAGCAGGCACGGCCAGGTCTCGGCGAGGGCCGCGAAGCGATCGACCAGCAGCTGCTCGGACAGGCGATCGACCGCGTAGATCACGTCGCCCGCCTGCTTGCCCGCCACGACCGACAGCTCGTCGGCCGACGAGCGCGTGCACGCGGCGACAACCTCGGCGCGGATCGCTTCGTGGATCGCCTTGAGGGTGACCAGCAGCGCGGGTTCGTCGCGCAGCGGTGCTCGCACACCTGCACGTTAACGGCGCGCGGGCGGTCGGGCAAGCCGTGCGTCAGCCGGGGAATTCTTTGGTGTCGACGCCGCGGTGCCCGCCGGTGAAGACGGTGGGGCGCACCTTCACGTCGTCAGATTCGGGCGCCAGCTTGTGCACCGCGGGATCGTCCTTGAGGAGACGATCGGCGCGAGTCGCGCCGCCCCGGGGTCCCAGCGCCTCGCGCCACAGCACCGCGCGCACGGTCTTCAGGCTCTCGCGACCCGACGCGTGCTCGACGAGATCGGCGAGGCTGAGAATTCCCGCCAGCTTCCCCTCGGCGTCCGTGATCACCAGGCGCACCTTGCGTTCCTCCGCCATCAACGCCTCGGCGTCGCGCACGTCGGCCGTCTCCAGCAGCGTGATCGCGGGCGTGGTCATCACCAGGGTCGCCGACGTCTTGTCGGGATCGATCTTCTTGGCCAGCGCGCGTGTCGTGAGGTCGCGATCGGTGACGACGCCGACGACCTTCTTCCACTTGTCGATGATGGGAAGAAATCCGATGCCCGCCTCCGCCATGATCGCGGCGGCATGGCGGACGGTGTCCTTCTCGTTCAGCCACTCGAGGTTCTTGCTCATGATGTCTTGGCATTTCATGACCGCACTCTCCTTGATCAGCTGCGTATAGCAGCGGTCGTGCCAGCGCGTTCGCCCGCAGCCGTCGCGAAGAACGCGACGCGACCCGGGCGCAAAGGTTGCGGACCCCGGCCGCGGCGACGCAGTTCGTGCGCGAAGAGGCGCAAAGACCGGAGCGAACCTTCGCGCGATGCCGTGGCACGCACTTTGAGTAACAGGGGCTTTCGGAGAAACGACCATGTTGCTGATCAAGGACATCATGACGACCGCCGTCTACACGGTCGACGCAGACGCATCCGCCGAGGAGGCCGCCTGGGGCTTGACCCGCCGTCACATCGGCGGCGCGCCGGCCCGCGACGCGGACGGTAACCTCGTCGGCGTGCTCTCGAGCTCCGATCTCGTGAACCCGGAGCCGGCGCAATGGATCAGAGGCGAGGCGACGGTCGGCGACGTCATGAACCCCGACGTCGTGTCGCTGTACGCGGACGATCCGGCGCTGCTCGCCGTCACCGAGATGGCGAGGCGCCACATCCACCGCATCGTCGTGCTGGACGCCGAGAGCAAGCTCGCGGGGATTGTCACGCCGATGGACGTCGTGCGCGCGATCGCGCGCGGCCAGCGCTTCGATCTCGCGGACTGAGCGGGCCGTGATCGCGGCCGTTTAAACCGCGGTCGCCGGAAACCGGCTCACCATTTCTTTCGCGGGAATCCTTTCCGCAAAGCGGCAGGAAGGGAACGCGGAAACGCGAAAATGCACAATCGTGCGATCGGGCGATCTTTTTTGAGCTTCGTCAGAGATCTGGCAGCCACTAATGGGGACGCCGGACCCACATCCGCTCTAATGTGCCGGCTCATCCCATCCCAACTTGTAACTGGAGGACCGCCCATGGATAGCGCGAGGAATCGTTCAGCCGTAGCATGGCGACTCGGATTGACGGCGGTCCTGCTGCTCGGATACGCGTGCGGCGGCGACGACAACGGTGGGGGTAAAGGAGGCAGCGGCGGCGGAACCGGCGCGGCTGGCCACGGCGGAACGACCGGCGGCGGCGGCGTCACCGGCACCGGCGGCGGCGCCGCGGGCACCGGCGGCAGCAGCGTTGCGGGTACGACCGGCACTGCGGGCACGACCGGCGGTGGCGGCACCGGCGGCGGTACCGCGGGCACCACCGGCACCGGCGGACGCGGCGGAACGACCGGCATGGCCGGCACCACGGGTACCGGCGGACGCGGCGGAACGACCGGTATGGCCGGTACCGGCGGCGCCATGGGCGGACGCGGCGGCACCGGCGGCATGGCCGGTATGGGCGGCATGGCCGGCACCGGCGGCGCGGTCGGCGGCACCGGCGGCGGGACCACCTGCGGCGGCCCGGGTCAGGCCTGCTGCGCGCGGAACACCTGCAACAGCGGCGGCTGCTGCGTGGGCGGCACCTGCGTCGGCTCGGGAACGACGTGCACGGGCATGGGCACGTCCGGGACGTGCATGAACGGCTCGTGCGGGACCTGCGGCGGCGCGAACCAGAACTGCTGCGGCGGTAACGGCGGAATCTGCACGGCCCCCGGCATGACCTGCGGGGCGGGCACCTGCGAGCCCTGCGGGGCCGCGACCCAGCGTTGCTGCGGCGGTGGCGCGGCGAACACGTGCAACACGGGTCTGTCCTGCCAGGCGCCCGCTGACGGCGGCACAGGCAACAACACCTGCGAGCCGTGCGGCGCCAACAATCAGCAGTGCTGCGCGAACAACACGTGCAACACGGGCCTCGGCTGCGCGAATCCGCCCGGTACTGGTCCCAACATCTGCATGATGTGCGGCGCGGTCGGCATGGCCTGCTGCGCGGGCAACATCTGCCAGGCGGGCGGCGTCTGCGAAGCGGGCGACGGCGGCATGACGTGCAACGCGTGCGGCGGTACCGGCCAGGCGTGCTGCGGCACGGCTGCGAACCCCACCTGCAACGCCGGCCACGTCTGCATCAACCCACCGGGCGCCACCACGCCGGCGGCCTGCCAGCCGTGCGGCGCCGCGGGCCAGGCCTGCTGTGGCGGCGCGAACACCTGCGGCACGGGTCTGTCCTGCCAGGCGCCCGCTGACGGCGGCACGGGCAACAACACCTGCGAGCCGTGCGGCGGCAACAATCAGCAGTGCTGCGCGAACAACACGTGCAACACCGGCCTCGGCTGCGCGAACCCGCCCGGCACCGGTCCCAACATCTGCATGATGTGCGGCGCGGTCGGCATGGCCTGCTGCGCGGGCAACATCTGCCAGAGCGGCGGCTCTTGCGTCGCGGCCGACGGCGGCATGGCGTGCGTGGCGTGCGGCGGCAACAACCAGGCGTGCTGCGGCACGGCTGCGAACCCGACCTGCAACACCGGGTTCCGCTGCATCGATCCGGGCGCCGGTCCGGCGGCGTGCACGGCGTGCGGCGCACGTGGCGAGCCCTGCTGCGGCTCGGGCACCGTCGCGACCGGCACGTGCAACGGCACGCTCTCGTGCGCGAACGTCCAGGGCATGGGCGTCATCTGCATCATGCCCTGAGGACGTGGGCGCCGCGGGCTGCTATCCGATCCCTTTCATTCGGATGTAGCCCGCGATCCCCGTGATCAGGACGAAGTCGATCAGCACGACGGCGCCCAGGTCGCGCCAGCCGAAGCGCACGCGCCAAGACGGCTCGTGCGCACGCACGGCCGCGTAGAACGCGGCGATCACGCCCAGGTAAACCCAGATCGTCGGCTTGTACGGAACCGACAGGAAGAACGCCGAGACGATCATCCCGGCCAGCGACGCCAGCAACGCCAGGCTCCACGACTGCGCGTCGACGGCGTCGCGCCGGCCCGCGAAGTCGATCTGCGCGCGGACGACGATCTTCAAGCAGATGTAGAGCGCTGCCGTCCACAGCGCCAGGCCCACCGGCCCCAGCTCCGCCAGCGTCAGCATGAAGGAGCTGTGCGCGGTCAGGAAGTGGTGCTCGGTGAACTTCCCGAAACCGACGCCGAAGAAAGGGTTCTCGCGCCACAGCGCCAGCGCCTCGGACCAGCATTCCAGCCGTTCGGCTGACGACGACTCCGCCTCTTCACCCGAGCGGCCACCGAGCAACAAGAGCGGCAGGCTGGCGACCGCCGCGACGGCGAGGCCGGCCTTTCCAAACCGGCGCACGAAGTAGACGCCCAGCACCGCCATCAGCGACACCTGGCCCGAGCGCGACTTGGTCATGATCACGGCGATCGTGGCGAGGACCGCGGTGACGACGCCGACGGAAAGGCGGAGCAACGTCCGCCTGCGTTCGTAGAACGGGACGGCGAGCGGCAGGCCCATGCACAGCGCCATCGCGAACTCGTTCGGGTCCTCGAGGAAGCCGCGGAAGCGCACGCGCCCGCCGATCGAGCGCGTGCCGAACATGCCCGGGTGCTCGCACGCAAACTCGCCGCCCGGGAGGCCGGCGTCGCGACACTGCTGCGGGGTGTCGCAGGACCGCACTTCCAGGCCGGCGGGCAGCGTGAGGTTGCCGGTCGTGTCGCGCGCGTAGCAGACCGCCTGCGTGCTCCCTTGCTGGACGCCGACCGCGGCCAGGATCAGCGTGATGCCGAGCAGCACGGCGGCCGCGACGCTCAGCCCGCGCAAGCTCTGGATCCCCTGCGAGATGGCCAGCATGCCCAGCAGGCACGACGAGAACAGGGCCATGTCCTGGGCGAGCGTGTCCTGCGCTTTCAGGGACAACGACAAGCCGCAGAAGACGAACATCATGATCAGCGCGGTCAGCAGGGGCGAGCCCTGCGGCCGGTTCATGCGTGCGGCCCGATCCAGCACCCACGCGAACGCGATCACGATGAACACCGACCCGATCGTCACTGGACGAAGCACGTCCACCCACTCGTGTGGGCGCAGAAAGACGAACGCGAACAGCGCCGCCAGCGGCGGGATCACGAACATGGCAAGCGCCGCGTATGATATCTGAGACCGCGCTCCGGCACGTAACGGGCGCGGCGCGCGACGGGCGCGCGCGGGTTCACTTGCTCTTGCACTTGCACATCGCCGCCGGACCGCAGACGCGCCCCGGCTTCAGCTGCGCCTCCGTCACGCCCGCGTCCGACAGCAAACCCCACGTCTCCAGCGACGAGTTCAACCACCAGCTGAGCTTGCGCAGCGGCGACACGTCGTACATCGGGAAGCCGATCTTGTTGTCGGCAACGAACTTCGCCGGATCGCCGCGTCCCGCCGCCAGCTCGTCCGGTTTCCACGCCGCGGGCGCGCGCTTGGGCCGGTACGCGTTTTCGAACACGCGCATCGCGCACGCGGCGAGCTCCTGGTGCAGCTGCACGAACGACTCGCCCTCACTGGCGAACGGGCCGATCGGGCCTCCCTTGTCGAACGCGCCCCGCCGTCGCAGCGCGCGCAGACCGGCCGCGACCAGGCTGGAGGCGTCGACACAGTGCTCGAAGTCGGAGTACTCCGCCTGGCGCACCCGCTTGCCGCGCGCGTCCAGGCCGGCGCCGTAGAGCGGCACCAGCATGCGGCGATCGTGGTCGGCCGCCGACGTATCGCAGACCGCGGGCTTGAGGAACGTGTCGTCGAGCGGGTCGTTGCGAAAGTAGGTCGAGCCGGTGTCGCGCAGGAACCGCGTGAGCCGGATCAGAATCTCGTCGACGCGCGCGTCGCCGGTCTGCTCCTGATACCGGAGCAACGGGTCCAGCAGCAGCTCGACCATCCAGCCCGAGCACCAGGGGTGCTGCGCGTCGCCTTCGCCGTGCTGCTGGGCGCTGTGCACGAAACAGTTCTGCGGCGGGAAGCTTGCGCCCGGGTTGATCTGGGCCAGCGCCGTCGCGTCGCCGGTGATGTGCCGGTGCGCGGTCGCCAGCAGCTCGGTGAACGCCGTCAGGTACTTCTTGTCGCCGGTCAGTCGGTGGCCGTAGTAGAGGCCCTCGAACGCGGTGCCGAGGAGGCGCTCGGTCCACAGACGATCCGGACGCAGCGCTCCCTGGCGGTACGACGTCACGATCATCCTGTCGTTCAGCCAGTAGTCGGCGATCGCGACGACGGCGTCGCGCGCGGCCTCGTCGCCGGTGAGCGCGTAGTAGGCGTAAAGGCCGCGCGCGTGCGAGTACTTCGGGTCGGCGTCGGGCTTGCCGGCGAAGATGCCGCGCTCGGGACCCTGGGCGCGGATCTGCCGCGCGTACCACGAGCACGTGCGGCCGGCGTGGCGAAGGAAGCGCTCCTCGCCCGTGTGCGTGTAAACGAGCAGGTACGTGGCGCACCGATCGTAGAGCCACGCCTCGAAGCTGGTCTTGGGATCCGGCGCGGCGTCGGGCTGGGATGACACCGCGTAGGGGAGGTCGTACATCGCCGACCCGGCATAGGTCTCGGCGGCGGTCGAAAGAAACGAGATCCCCTTTTGCGGCCCGCGCCGCGCCTCGCGCGCGCTGACCTGGTGGCCGAGGAGGCCGGTGCGCGCCAGGTAGCCTTCGGGGTAGTCGACGAGGACGGTCGGCTCGCGCCCGATCCACAGCGTGCGTTTCTGGATCGGCCCCTCGGAGAGCGCCGCGCCGCTGGCACCGCGCGGCGCCAGCGTGCGTGCTCGGGTCGCGATGATCTCGGGCGACTCCCAGCTCCGGGCGGCGTCGTCGAACGGGCGCCGGGCGGCGACGGCTGCGGGCGCCGCGAGCGCCGGGCCGGCGGCGCGCGGCGGCCAGGCGATCTCGATCTTCGTCAGGCCGGGCGCGGCGGGAAGCTGGATGAACGCGGCGCGCACGCCGGCGCGCGCGCCGCCGGCGTCGTGCTCGGCCAGCAGCTCCTCGATTCGCGCGGCCACCGGCCGGCCGCCCGCGCTCACGCGCAGGGATGTGACGTCCTTCACGCGGCCCCGCGGCAGCGGCAGCCCGAAAGCGATGACGGGCGACGGCTTCAGCACGCGCAGGGACAGCTCGACGTGGTCGTCTGCGGAGCCCGCCGGACGCGGTTCGGCGCCAACCTCTACCGCGGCGCCCAGGCAGAGCGAGGTACACGCGAGCGCCACCGCTCGCGCGCGCGAGGTCGACGATCGGTTGTTCCGCACGAGGTTGCGCGCGAATTTAACACGCGTGTTGCAGCGCGCCGGCTTGACACCCCCGATGCTTCCCAACATTATCCGCGCTCATGCAGCGGCAGCGGTCGGGCGGCCCCTTGCGGTGGCTCTTCCGCCCCCGGGTCTTGAAGTTTGGTTTGGTCGGGTTGTCGGGCGTCGTCGTCAACCTGGGCTTTCTCTGGCTGTTCGCCGAGCAGCTGCGCATGGGCGAAGCCCTGAGCTCGGCTATCGCCATCGAGCTCTCGATCTTCTGGAATTTTTTCCTCAATAACGCGTTCACGTTCCGAGATCGCAATGAGAGAGCGCGGGTGGGGCTGGGGGCGCGTCTGCTTCGGTACAACCTCGTTTCTCTCGTGGGCCTCGGGATACAGCTCGTGACGTTCCTGGCGGTGAACGCGCTGTTCCTGCATCTCACGCACCGGACCGAGATCGGACGACTGCGCTATGTCAGCCAGTGCGTCGGGATCGGGATCGCGATGACCTGGAACTTCGCGAGTAATTTCCTTTGGACCTGGGGGCAGACCAAGCCCGCAAAGCTGGAGGCCGAGCCCGCACCGGCGCCCGGCGGCACCAGGACCGGCACCAGGACCGGCACCAGGACCGGATAGGAGCATCGTGGCTAACGCACGCATCGTCGTTCTTCTTCCGACCTACAACGAAGCCGGCAACCTCGAGCCGATGCTGGCGGCCATCCGCGAGAACCTGCCCGCGGCCGACATTCTGGTCATCGACGACAACTCGCCCGACGGCACCGGCCAGATGGCCGACGTCGCCGCGGCCGCTGACGCGCACGTGAAGGTCGCGCACCGGCCGGGCAAGCAAGGGCTGGGTGTCGCTTACCGGTTCGGATACCGGTGGGCGCTGGATCAGGGATACGACCGCATCATCCAGCTGGACTGCGACTTCAGCCACGATCCGAAGGACCTGCCGCGCATGGCGGGGCTGCTCGACGAGCACGAAGCCGTGGTCGGCAGCCGGCGCGTGCCGGGCGGCGGCTCCGACGGATGGCCGTGGCACCGCAATCTGATCTCGGGCGCGGGCAGCCTGTACGCGCGCACGATCCTGGCGTCGTCGGTCCACGACCTGACGACCGGCTTCAAGGGCTTCCAGGCGGGCGCCCTGCGCAAGCTGGACGTCGAGTCCCTGCGCACCGACGGCTTCGGTTTCCAGATCGAGGTCACGTCCAGCCTGCTGGCGCTGGGCATCGATGTGCACGAGATGCCGATCCGTTTCTCCGACCGCAAGGTCGGCAAGTCGAAGATGTCGTCGAAGATTTTCTTCGAGGCGATGATGAAGGTCTGGTCCATCCGCGCGTCGACGCGGCGGCTCGCGCGCGCCAGGCCAGATGTCGCCCGCTGAGTCGCCGCCCGTCCCCAGCGCATCGCCCGCGCCCCTGACGATGCCGGTGCCCGTGCCGACACCGGTCGCGGCCGTGGCCGTCCTTTGGATCGCGGGCGCAGTGCTGCGCGTCCTGCGCCTGGGAACGCAGAGCTTCTGGTACGACGAGGCTGTGTCGGCGAAGCTGTCGTCGGCGCCAGCATGGGATCTCGTCACCGGACGCGTGCGCGATCTCGGCAACCCGCCGCTGCACAACCTGGTCCTGCACGGCTGGGCGCAGCTGTTCGGCGGCGGCGACATCGCGTTGCGCGCGTCGTCGGTGCTGGCGGGCGTGCTGGCGATCCCGCTGGTCTTCTCCGTCGCGCGGCGCCTGATCGGCGAGCGCCCGGCGCTCATCGCGACGGCCCTGTTCGCGTTGTCGCCGGTCGAGATCTACTTCGCGCAGGAGACGCGCACCTACGCGCTTGTCACGCTGCTGGCCCTCGCCGGCTTCGATGCCTTGCTGCGCGCGCTGGAACGCCCGGAGCGCTGGCGCTGGTGGGCCGTCTACGCCGTCGCGACCGCGCTGTGCTGTTACGGGCACTACTACGCGTTCTTCGTCGCGATGGGGCAGGTGCTGTTCGTGCTGGTGTACCACCGCCGCCGGTCGCACCTGGTTCCGATGGCCATCGCGCTGATCGCGGCGGCGGTGATGTACGCGCCGTGGCTGCCGTCGCTGTACGCGCAGATGACGACGAAGGGAAACCTGAGCCGCTCGGCTGACAGCTGGTACATGCACGGGGCGATCTCGCCGCTGGCGTTCGCCGTCGGCACGACGCTGATCTGGAAGGGGATGGCCGCGGCGCCGCGGATGGCGCTGGCCGCGCTGGCGCTGGCCGCGTTCGGCGGCTGCGCGCTGTACGGCTTGCGTGCGCTGCGCGATCACCGCCGCGAGCGCGCGCTGCTGGTGCTGTGGCTGTTGTTTCCCGTCGGCATGCCGCTGCTGGTGTCGGCGTTGCTGTTCCCGTTCTACACAATCCGGTACGGCCTGGTGGCGGCGCCCGCGTACTACATG
>DATMZL010000757.1:0-3659 GCA_035607075.1 Polyangia bacterium | reverse complement strand
CGTGGCGTGGGGCTCGACGTCGCTCTACCTGCTCGTCGGCGCCGGACTGCTGGTCTACTTCAAGGCCGAGCATCTCACCGGCGCAGATTTCGCGAAGCCCTGGACGCCCGTGCCGATCTACGCGTACGGCGTGATGCTGGGGACGTCGCTGGTGGTCGGCTGGTTCATCGCCATGAGCCTGGCCAAGCAGGACGGCATCGACCAGCAGGAGGCGGGGACGATCTACATGTGGACGGCGGTCTGGTCGATCGTCGGGTCGCGCCTGCTTTACGTGATCACCAACATCTCCGAGTTCGACAGCATCACGCAGGTCGTGATGGTGAACCGGGGCGGTCTTGTCGCGTACGGCGGCATGATCGGCGGCCTGCTCGCCAGCATTTACTGCTGCCGCAAGCGCAGCATCCCGCTGCTGCAGTGGGCGGACGTGTCGGCGCCGTCGGTCGTGCTCGGCACGGCCATCACGCGCGTCGGCTGCCTCCTGTTCGGCTGCGATTTCGGCGCCCGCTCGAACCTGCCCTGGGCGATCACGTTCCCGCAGGGCAGCCCGGCCTGGAACCACCACGTGCACGACTTCGGGCTGGCCCACGACGCGCTTCGATCGTTCCCCGTCCACCCGACGCAGGTCTACGAATCGATCGTCGGCCTGTCCCTGTTCGGCCTCCTGATGCTGATCCGGAAATACCGTACGTTCTCGGGACAGGTCTTCCTCGGCTGGGTGCTGGGTTACGGCATCATGCGCCCGCTCATCGAGATCGTGCGCGACGACGATCAGCGCGGGAACGTCGGGTCGCTCTCGACGTCGCAGTTCATCGGCATCGCCTCGGTCGTGCTCGGGATCGGCTTCTTCATCGTGCTGCTGCGCAAGTACCGGCGCGATCCGCAAAGCCTGCGCTTGTGGCAGCATGTCCCCGTGCAGGCGAAGGTCGAGCAGAGCGGCGGGAAGCGCCGCAAACGCGGCTGATGCGGCTGGCAGCCGTCCCTCTGGCGACGGCAATCGCCGTGTTCTCGGCGACCGCGCGCGCGCAGGCGCCTGCCCTCGCCGCCGCGGAACCGCCGTCTGACGCGGCGGTACCGACGTTCTCGCCGCCGCCTCCGCCCGCGCCGGGCGACGCAGGCGCGAAGCGCGAGGCGGACCTGGAGGCGTCGCGCAAGGCCGTGCAGGACCTGGAAGCGCAGGTGCTCGAGCTTCGCCGCATCATCGAGGCGGTGGATCGTTCGCGCGCATCGGTCGACGACATCCGCCGGCGCCTCGACGAGATGGAGGCGCGCCTGGTGGAGAACGATCGGCGCGACGACGCGCTGGCCCGGGGCGGTGGCCGCGAGCCCACGCTGTTCAAGTTCCGCGACGACGGGTTCGTCATGCGGTCGCCGAACGGCCGCTTCCTGCTGCTCCCGCACCTGCGTCTGCAGACCGTCTACACCGGCGTCATCGCGTCGAAGGGCGTCGACGACAAGGCCGCCCCCGACCAGTCCGGCTTCACGCTGCCCCACGCCGAGCTGATCCTCGACGGTCACGTCGGAAGCCGGATGTTCACGTACCGGCTGCAGGTCGACGCCGCGGAGTCACCGACCATCAACGACGCCTATGTCCAGGCCGGCAATGTTGGAAGGCTCCGCTGCTTCGGCGTGCGCGCCGGGCAGTTCAAGATCCCCTACGGCCTGCAGCGCCGGACCTGGAGCGGCGAGCTGGAGTTCGTCGATGTCTCGGCGCCGATGTCGGCGTTCTCGCTCGAGCGCGACATCGGCGTGATGGCGGTCGGGCAGCCCCTCGGCGGGCGGCTCGCCTATGAAGTCGCCGTCACCAACGGCACCGGCGCGGGCCAGCCGAACAACAACATCGATCTCGCCTACACGGTCCACATCGCGGCGTCGCCCTGGGGGCCGCTGCCGCCGGGCGAGGGGGACCTCGAATGGCACCCGCACCCGCGCGCGCTGTTCGGCGTGGCCGGTTACTACAACCTCGTGCCCACGGACATCATCGCGCGGTCCGGCGACGAGAACGCGAACACCGACTGGGACAACGACGGCCGCCGGGATAACGTCGCGATCTGGCAGGGCGGGGTCGAGAGCCGCATGGTCTGGCGCGGCTTCGCGGCGCAGGCGGAGTGGTTCGGGCGCTACGAGATCCCGGGCGGCCCGTACGCCACGCGCAGCTTCATGGGCGCCTACCTGCAGGCGAGCTACTTCGTGATCCGGGGGCGGCTGCAGGTCGCCGCGCGCCTCGGGCACACCGACGTGCCCCTGTACGGGGCGACGCAGGAAGATCGCCTGCGCCTTGGGGACCGCATCGACGAGCAAAGCGCCGCGGTGAACGCCTACCTCCGGGGCCACCGGACGAAGGTCCAGGTCGATTACACCCACTCGCACGCGGAGAACGCGATGACGGGCCTGGACGCACGGTCGGCCCCGAACCAGCACCGCATCAGGGCAGCGGTTCAGCTGGGATTCTGATTATTGTGCGGCGGGTGGTCGCCCGAACCGCATTGCGCCTTATGGTGGTATACGTTCGGCCAGGAGACAGCGGATGAGCCTCAAGCGAAGCCATACCAGCACGAAGAGCGCGTTTGGCGGCGGCGACGCCGGCGCGAAGGTGGACCGGCAGGAGTTGTTCGACGAGCTGAAGCGCATGGCAGCCGGCAACGAGACGTTCACGCCGGTCGACATCTCGCTGGCGATCGGCGCGGGTGAGCCCCAGGTCTCGAAGGCCTTGCTCGGCCTCGCCGCCGAGGGCTACCTGGAGAAGGTCGAGACGGGCAAGTACAAGGCCGCCGGAATGGCGGAGCTCGGCCAGGCCGAATTCCTGAAAGCGTTCGCGCGCGCGTCGCGCGTGGATTCGACGCGCCAGCGCGACCTCGCGGAGATCGCACGGCTGAAACAGAACAACGACACGATGAGGCAGCGGTTGCTCACGGCGATCGCCGAGCGCGATCACTACCTGGCGGCGCTGAAGAAGCACGGGATCGATCCGGGCCCGGCGCCGGTCCCGGTTGCTGCGCCTGCGGCCGCCGAGGCGGCCGCGCCGCCGTCGATCCCCGCGCCACCGCCGCCGTTCACGGCCGGCGAGCCGGCGCCTGGCCCGCAAGGCCTGGCCGTTCCTTCACCTGCGTCGGCAGAAGCGCCTTCCGGACCGGGCGACACGGGCGGCCACGGCGGGTCGCCGGACGAGCCGAGCTCGCAGGGCTGACACGCCGATGCGCGTGACGTTGATCCGCCACGCCGAGGCGGGCGACGACGCGCCCCGCGACGAATCGCGCGCGCTGACAGCGCGCGGGCGAGCCGACGCGCGCAGGCTGGGACGCGCGCTCGCCCGGCGCGGTGTTCGCTTCACGGCGATCGTCACCAGCCCGCTGGTGCGCGCCGTGCAGACCGCCGAGATCGTGGCGGCCGCGACCGAATATCGGGGCCGGATGCCGGCGACCGACGTGCTGGTACCGGAGGCGGCCCCGCGCGACGTCGTGGCGTTTCTGGCCAGCGTGAAGATCGCCGACGAGCAATCGGTGGCGCTGGTCGCGCACGAACCGATCCTGTCCGCCGTGGCGGCCGCGCTCTTGGACCAGCCGCGCTACCCGGCGCTCCGCAAGGCGGAGGCGCTGCGCATCCGGCTGCCCGACGGTCCCGGGGCGGCGGGCTCGCTGCGCTGGCGCGTCGACGGCGGGACG
>DATMZL010000282.1:0-2424 GCA_035607075.1 Polyangia bacterium | reverse complement strand
CACGGCGCTGGCGGCGCTCTGGTTCATGCAGCCGCGGATCCCCGCGCGGGCGCGTTCGCTCGCGGTCCTCGCGCTCCCGGCGTTCGTTCTCGGGATCGGACAGCTGCAAAGCCATGGGCTGGGTGAAACCGCGGTGGAGATTGGGCTGGCGCTGGCGCTCGCCGCCGTCCTCGGTTTCGCGTTGTACATCTCGCGGCGTGGGGATTCTGCGGCCGCCAAGTGGGGTATCGCGTGCGCGCTCGTCATCGTGTGGTGGTTGTTGTGCACGCCGCCGCAAAGGCTGGTCCTGGGCCTCGCCCTCGTCGGACTCGTGGCGTTTGCCCGCACGATCGGTCGATCGAGCCCACCCGCTGTCACCGCGGCGCTTGTCGGCCTGGCGCTGGCTTTCTGGCGCTGGGGCCTGATCGGTCACTTCGAAGGGGAGTTCGGATTCGGCTCACTCGAGGTGTACCTCGCCTACGTCGGCAATCCGGGACGTCACGTACCGCAGGGCGCGCTGACGTTGCTGCTCAAAGCCTGGATGCCGCTCGCCATCGCCGCCGCGGTCTTCGTCAACGTGAAGGATGGCCGCCTGGCACGCACCGCGTTGCAGGCCGCCGCATTCGTCGTCGGCGCGCGCATCGTTCACCTGGCGCTGGCCACGGCGTTCAATCCGGATTCGTTCTACACGATGCACCGGATTCTCGGGGAGCTGACCCACGAAATCGGCTTGCTCGTCGGGATCGGCGGCAGCATCGTGATCGCCAGAGGTCACCATGAACGGACATCGACGTGAGTTCCTGGCCCGCGCCGGTCAGGGCCTGCTGATCACGGGCGCGCTCGGCTGGGCGGCCCCGGCGGGCGCCGCACCGAAAAAGAAGGGAAAGGACGACAAGGCCGACGAGGTGGCGCCGCCCGAGGACCTCATGCGCGAGCACGGTGTCCTGAATCGGATCATGCTGATCTACGAAGAGACGGTGCGCCGGCTGGAAGGACACCGGCCGTTCCCGCCGGAGTCGCTGGCGAACGCGGCCGACATCGTCCGCCGCTTCATCGAGCAGTATCACGAGAAGCTGGAAGAGGAGCACGTGTTCCCGCGCTTCGAGAAGGCGAACAAGCTCGTCGGTCTCGTCGCGACGCTGAGGAAGCAGCATCAGGCCGGCCGCGGACTGACCGACGCCATCCTAAAGCTCGCCAACGCAAAGAGCCTCCAGGCCGACGCCGCGCCGCAGAAGCTGGTGGAGACGATGCGCTCCTTCATCCGGATGTATCGCCCGCACGAGGCGCGCGAGGACACGGTCCTGTTCCCGGCGTTCCGATCGGTCGTCACACCGAAAGAATTCGAGGCGCTGGGCGAGCAGTTCGAGGACAAGGAGCACGAGCTGTTCGGCAAAGAAGGGTTCGAGGGTATCGTCGACCAGGTGGGCAAGCTGGAACAGACGCTCGGCATCCACGAGCTGGACCAGTTCACGCCCGCCGGATGAACGCCGACGCCGAGAAGACATCGCTCCGCGAGCTGGCCGCGCTTTTTCTCCGGCTCGGCGCCACCGCGTTCGGGGGTCCGGCCGCGCACATCGCGATGATGCGCGACGAGGTCGTGCGCCGCCGCAGGTGGATGACCGAGGAGCGCTTCCTCGACCTGCTCGGCGCGACGAACCTGATCCCGGGGCCGAACTCCACCGAGCTGGCGATCCACGTCGGCTTCGCGCGGCGCCGCTGGCTCGGCCTGATCGTCGCGGGCACGAGCTTCATCGTCCCGGCGATGCTCTGCACGGGCGCGCTCGGGTGGGCCTACGTGCGGTTCGGCAAGCTACCGCAAACGTCGTGGCTGCTCTGGGGCGTCAAGCCGGTGATCCTCGCGATCGTCTTACAAGCGTTGTGGGGCTTGGCGCCGGCCGCCGCGCGAACCTGGCCGCTGCGGATCCTGGGCGCGCTCGCGATCGCCGCGTCGGTGCTCGGCGTCAACGAGCTGGCGATCCTGTTCGGCGCCGGCGCGGCGGCGCTCGCGGCGCATCGGCTGCGTGGAAAGGGTGGCACCGGCGGGCTCGCGCAGCTGGCGCCCGCGCTTCCCGTCGCAGCGACTGCGGCGGCGGCGTCCGCCGTCACCCTGCCCGGCCTGTTCTGGGTGTTCCTCAAGATCGGCTCGGTGCTGTTCGGCAGCGGCTACGTCCTGCTCGCGTTTCTGCGCGCCGATCTCGTCCACCGCCTGCACTGGCTCACGGAGGCCCAGCTGATCGACGCCGTCGCGGCCGGCCAGGTGACGCCCGGGCCGGTGTTCACGACGGCGACGTTCGTCGGCTATGTGCTGGCGGGCGCGCCCGGCGCGCTCGTCGCGACGGCCGGGATCTTCCTGCCCGCTTTCCTGTTCGTCGCGCTGAGCGGACCGGTCGTTCCCCGCTTACGCGCTTCGCCTGCCGCGGGCGCGTTCCTCGACGGCGTCAACGT
>DATMZL010000288.1:0-5989 GCA_035607075.1 Polyangia bacterium | reverse complement strand
CCCGCAGCGCCGCCCGTTCCACCGCCGCCACCACCCGCCACGCCGCCGGCTCCGCCTGTTCCCGTTCCACCGTTCGCACACGGCCCGTACTCGAAGGCGCCCAGGTCGGGCGCTGATCCAGAGAACGGAAGGTTCACGTTCTGTCCCTTGTCGATCAGGTCGCTGCCTTGCGCCAGTCGCATGAACGGCACGCACGGTAGGCTGCCGTCGGCCTGACGGGGTCCGTCCATGCCCGTGATCGACGTGCTCTGAAAATCCGCGGCGCTCACGCTGACGCCCAGCGCGGAGTCCCACGAATTGTAGGCGTCGTCGACCATGCTTCCGGTCCCGCTCGCGATCGCCGTTCCACCCAAGGCGATGTTGTTTCTCAAGATCCCGACGTTGGCGGTCGTTCCGTCGGCGAGCGTGCCGTGCATGTTGAAGTTGGCGCCGTTCATGTACGCCGTGTTGTTGTACCAGTGGTTGGCGACCGGCTCGAAGTTCGCGTCGAAGCCGTTGTTGATGTTCAAGAACGACAGACAATTCCGGACGGTGTGGCTCGGTGGATTGGCCGGCACGCGCGTCGGGGGCAGGTCGAAGCCGCCTCCCTTGATGCCGTTGCCGTTACCCGCAGCGGTTCGGGTCATGGTGCCGGGCAGATATCCGCTGTACCAGGCCCAGCAATTCTCGATCGTCACGGCCTCCTGGGCGTGAATGAGGTCGTAGCCGTCGTCGCTGTTCCACCAGGCGCGACAGCCGCGAAAGACATTGCCCGAGCCGCCTTCGTGCGCCCCGAAGCCGTCGGCGCTCTGCCCGGCGCCGTTGGAGGTCATCGGGTCGTAGTTGTCGTGCGAGTCGCAGTTCAGGACCAGGTTGTTGCTGCCGCCCTGAATGAAGAGGCCCGGCCCCATGTGATGGTGCGTGTTGAGCAGCTCGAAGATGTTGTTGCTGCCCGAGATCCAGATGCCCCACGATTCGTGATTCAGGTTGTTGTTCTGGGGCACGCCCTTCACCTCGAGGCCCTTGAAGTGAAGCCAGCTTCCGGTGACGTCGAATCCTTTGACGCGGCACGAATCCTTGATCGGGGAGAAATCGAACACCGGGACCTCGCCCGGGTACGCCCAGTAGTGAATGAGGTTCCCCGACGTCCCGCTCTTGTTGAGGACGACGCCGTTGATCGTCGCCGTCTGGCTGCTGCAGGTGCTGGTGCCCGCGCTGAAGCTGTATGTGCCGGCCCGAAAGTAGATGGTGTCGCCGGCGGCGGCCGCCGACTGCGCATGCGTGATCGTCGCCCACGGCGCGGCCTGTGATCCTGCCGCGCTGTCGCTGCCGCCCGGCGCCACGTAATAAGTCGACGCCGCCTGCGCGCCAAGCGGCGCGAGCGCGACCAGCACGCCAGCGCCAAGCGGCATGAGCAGGGTGCGCTTGCCTCCGCGTCGTTCCATGCTCTGTAGATGTCGCTTCCCCGCCCAACCTTCGCGCGGATTCGCGCGTGGGGAGCCGCCGAGCTTCGCTCAGCGCCGAGCGACTAACCGGTTAGTAGAAGGTGATGTTGTCGATCGTGAGATCGACGGTGTACTGCGCGGAGCCGGCGCCGGCCCAGGGCAGGGCCCAGGAGAAGTACGTGAGGTTGGCTCGGTCCGGGCTGGCGGCGGGCTTGCCATTCGTCAGGTCGGTCCACGCGGTGCTCACCGGCGTGAGCGTGCCGGTGAGCGGGATCGCCTTGCTCGGCGAGCTGCAGGTGCCGTCGTACTGACTGCAGCTGGTCGGAACGCAGGTGCCCCAGGTCGCGGTGGTGGGCGCGGACGTGTACGCGGCCGCTACGTCGTCGGCCTGAGTCCCGACGTTGAAGGTGATCTGCGCAGCCGGGACCGCGCCGGTCCCCATGCCGTTGGCGGTGAACGTGCCGCGGACGTCGAAGCGGATCCCCGCGTACGACGACGCGTCGTTCTTGCAGCTGAAGTAGATCCCGAAGCCGGAATAGTCGTGGACCGTTCCGGTGATGTGCCAGGTCATTCCCGAAAAGTCGTGACAGAGGTGCATCGTGGGATCGCAAGCCGCGCCGCTGGCGGGACCGGGGTATTCGTAGGTTCCGCCGGAGAAGGCGACGCCGTTGAACGCGCCGAACGACGCCGAATCGGTCGTGACCGCGGCGAAATCGAGGATGCTCGCCATGGGGGTGACGGTTGGCGTGCAGGTGGGCAGGACGGCGCCGGTGCCTGGCGCGCACGTCATGCCTCCCGTACCGCCGGTGCCGGTGGTACCCGCCGCGCCCGACGTCCCTGCCGCGCCGGTCGTGCCCGCAGCGCCAGTCGTGCCTGCGTCGCCAGTCGTTCCGGCCGCGCCGGTCGTACCGGCGGCGCCAGTCGTTCCGGCGGTTCCCGTGATTCCGGCGGCACCAGTCGCTCCGGCGGTTCCAGTGGTTCCGGCGGCGCCGATCGTTCCCGCGGTTCCGGTGGTTCCGCCGTGACCGGTCGTTCCGGCGGTTCCGGTGGGTCCACCAACCGTTTCGGCGTTGCTACACGCCGCGGCCGCGGCGGCGGCGACGATCGCGATCCAGATCCGGCGCTTCATGATCGCGGATAAGTACACGTTGTTTACAAAAACACAACGCGCCTGCAGCGAACGCCGAAGTCGACATAAGATGCGACGTGGCCTACAGGCAGCCTCAGCTCGTTCGGGCCTGGCAGCTCACCGCGCGAAAGAGCTGGAACGTCATCGCTTGGGGCGGCTTGTTGCTGACCATCGGTGGGCCGGTCTGCCTCGCCCTGGCGAAGATCCCGATGCCCTTGGCCTACCCAGTGGCTGCGCTCCCGGGGGTTTTTCTGCTCGCGATGTGGACCTGGGCCGGTGACGGCTATCGCGTCTACGCCGGACGCGCCGAGATGCACCTGTTCGAAGATCGGCTGGAGATCCCGCGCGCGCGCCGCCCCGGCGTCGACGTGTTGCCGCTGACAGGCCTGTCGATGCACTTCATCAGGACGCGCGGCCACATCAACTTCGTCCCGGTCAGCGATGTCCTCGTCCTTCATCTCGCCTCGGGTCCGTTTCGCCGGGGGATCGCGGAGCACCTCGTCGGCAGCCCCGAGGCGCTCGAGCGCGTCGCCGAGGACATCGGGCGCGTGCAGCGCGGTGAGCCGCCGACGCCGGACCCGGCGCCGACGCCGGCCAAGGACTCCGCCGCCCGGGACGCGCTGGAGAATCGGCTCGACGCGGAGCTCGCCAAGCTCGATTGACCCACCATCTCTGAAGTACAGTCACCCGATGCGACGTACATCGATTGACTTGGTTGTCCTTTTCGCGGCCGTTCTGACTTTGGTCTCGACAGCGTGCTCAGGCGGCGGCGGCGGGCCAACGCCGCTGGGCGCGGCGGGCATGCGGTGGATGCCTGGCACCGGCAACACCGCCGGTGGGCTCGGGGCCGCGGGCACGGGCGGCGGGCGTGCCTTCCCGACGCCGGCGTGCCTCACGCAGGCCGCCGATCTCCTCGCGACGATGACCAGCGACGAGAAGATCGCGCAGCTCCATCAGGTCGAGCGTGCGAACACCACCGCCGCCGACATCACCAAGTACGACGTCGGATCCGTCTACAGCCAGGGCGGCTCGGGACCCGCGACCAACACGCCCACCGGCTGGGCCGACATGATCGACGGGTTCCGCCAGGCCGCGTTCGCGAGCCGCCTCAAGATCCCGATCATCTACGGGCTGGACGTCGTTCACGGCGTCGGCCCCGTGAAAGGCGCCACCGTGTTCCCGCACAACATCGGTCTCGGCGCCACGCGCGATCCGGCGCTTGTCGAGGAGGTAGCGCGCGCCGTCGCCGAAGAGTCCGCCGGCGTGGGCGCCGATTTTCCGTTCGCGCCCGTGGTCGCGGTGGCGCGCGACGAGCGGTGGGGCCGCACGTACGAGTCGTTCGGCGAGACAACCGAGCTCGCGTCGGCGATGGGCGTCGCGTACACGAACGGCTTCCAGAAGGCCAGCGGCGCGTTCACCGTGCTCGCCAACGCCAAGCACTACCTGGGCGACGGCGGCACCGCCAACGGGGTCAACAACGGCGACACCTCGGGCGACGAGACGGCGCTGCGCGCGCTGCACCTCGCGCCGTACGAGGCCGCCGTTCGCGCCGGCGTCGGGTCGGTGATGGTCTCGTACAGCAGCTGGCAGGGCGTCCGCATGCACGCGAACTCTGCGATGGTCAACGGCGTGCTCAAGGGCGATCTCGGCTTCGCCGGTTTCGTCGGCTCCGACTACAACGGTTGCTACCAGAACGGCGTGACCCCGGCCGGCTGTCTCAACGGCGGCGTCGACATGTTCATGACCTTCGGGAAGACCGCCGCGCAGTTCCTGGCCGACGTCAAACCCGTCGTTCCGGGCAGCGTGCCGCAGGAGCGCGTCGACGACGCGGTCAAACGCATCCTGACCGTGAAGTGCGAGATGGGCTTGCTCGACGGCAGCATGAAGCTGGTCGACCGGACGCTGACCGCGCAGGTCGGCTCGGACGCGCACCGTGCGATCGCCCGGCGCGCCGTGGCCGCTTCGATGGTCGTCCTGAAAAACGAGGGCGGGACGCTGCCGCTGTCGAAAGACGTTCCGGGCATCGCGCTGGGCGGCAAGACCGGCGACGACATCGGCAACCAGTGCGGCGGCTGGACCGTCCTCTGGCAAGGCATGAGCGGCCCCGTCACCACCGGCACCACCGTGCGGCAGGCGCTGGAAGCCGTCGTGCCGGGCCGCGTGTCGTACGCGCTCGACGGCCCAGCCGCCGCCAACGGCGCAACCGTCGGCATCGCCGTCATCGGCGAGACGCCGTACGCCGAAGGTTGCGGCGACATCCCGAACCCGCTGGACATCAGCTTGTGCATAAACCGGCCCCGCTCGCTCAACATCGACTCCGCCGACCTGCAGGTGGTGTCGCGAATGAAGGACGCAGGCCTGAAGGTCGTCGTGGTGCTGGTGGCGGGGCGCCCGATGATCCTCGACCGGCTCGTCGATGCGGCGGACGCGATCGTGGTGGCGTGGCTGCCCGGCAGCGAGGGCGCCGGCATCACCGACGTTCTGTTCGGCGACGTCCACCCGACCGGCAAGCTGCCTCACTCCTGGCCCCGCACCATGGAGCAGATTCCGATCAATCAGGGCGAACCCAACTATGATCCGCTGTTCCCGTACGCGTACGGATTGACGTACTAAGGACGTGTTCCCACAGCGACGGGTCGCCGAGCTGCAACCGGGGCTGGCCCAGGTCAGCGGCCGGGTGGTTTCGGCGACGGCGCCGCTGCGCGCGCCCATCAGTCACCGGCCGTGCGTCTTCTACCAGGTGACGGGTAGAAACCACGCATGGCCGTGGCACGATCGCCTTTGCTATCCCGCGGAGGAAGTTTGTTTCTGGATCGACGACGACGGCGCCCGGCTGTGGATCGTCATTCCACCGTCGCCGTCGTCGCAGTCAACGCCCGGAGCGACGGGGGCCGGGACCACGCTTCGGTGTTCAATCGGCGGCGAGGTTGTTCGCAGGACGATCTACGCAGGCGAGTCGCCGGAGACGGAGCGCTTCCTCGAGCCGCCCGACTACCCGTTTCGGCCGGATCCCTACCTCGAGGCTGAGGAGCGAATCGTGGCCGCGAACGACATCCTGGGCGTGGGTGGTGAGATCATCGAAGAGATCGACCCACAGGGGCGAGCCCCGAATTTTCGCCATCCGCCGACGCGGATGCACCTGCGGGCGCGACTTCTTTTCACCGGCAACGCCGGATGATGACGCGCGCGTCGGGCAGATTGCGGACGGACGAGCTCGCGCAGCGCCCACCAGGCCCCACCTTGAGAGAGAAAGGTGGGGGACGGATGAGGTCATTCAGTCTGAGCAGGTTCGCGGGGCTGGCGCTGGGCGTGGTCGGCGTGTGCGGGGTCGCGCTGCCCCGGGTGGCGCTCGCCGAACAGCAGGAGCCGAGCTTCGAATCGATGGACACGAACCATGACGGCAAGCTCTCGCCCGAGGAACACGCGGCCGTCGCGG
>DATMZL010000291.1:0-2607 GCA_035607075.1 Polyangia bacterium | reverse complement strand
GCCGGCGGAGGCCCCGCCGAGATCGTGAGCCAGTTCCCCGGCATCCAGACGTAGTGGTTCACCTGCCAGTCCCAGCGGCCCGGCTCCCAACGAAAGCCCACGCGCTCCTTCTCCCAGTGGCCGCCGACCCACATGTAATTGCCGCCGCGCCATTCGTAATTGCCGCCGATCCAGACCCAGCCGCGGCGGCGGGCAACGCGTTCGACCTGCGGAGGCGGCGGTGCCTGCGTCGGGTGCACGACCGTACGTGGCTGCACGACCGGCGGCGGCGCGGGCGGTGGTGCCGGCGGCGGCGTCGTGGGCGAGCCCCGCCAGCCCTGAACCTGCTCGACGAGCGCCGGCTGGAGTGCGCCGGCGGAACTCACCGACGCGGGGGACACCATTGCAGTGCTGAGAGCGAGCTGAACCGTGAGAGTGAGCATGGTTGACATTGTAGACCCATCCCGAGTCGATGAAGTAACTCGACTCACTGTTTCTGTTGATGAGATCTGCTGCGCGAACGGTGATTTGGACCCACATGCACGTGGGGCCATTCACGGCCGCGCTGTCGTTATCCGTTTCGTCGGCGCGGGTCAGATTCGTGTCATTCGGCAGCGACGGTGCGCCACGCGGGCCGCGCCGTCACGCGCTCGTACCAGGCGCGGACGCGCTCGTGAGCGGCGAGTGGATCCGTCTGGAGCCGGCGCTTGAGAGAGAAGATGATCGACGCGTTCGAGATTTCCGCGAGCGAAAACGCACCCACCAAGTGATCGCCCGCCCCGAGCGTCTTCTCGAGCACGCCCAGCGCCCGTGTCACCTTCGCGAGCGCCGCGTCCGCGGCGGCGGGATTGCGCTTCGCCGGATCGTCGCTGTTGGTCGCGTTCCACCATTCGCTGTAGGCGGGGTAGATCGCGGTCGACGCGATGCCGAGAAAGCGGAGGATCTGCGCGCGCGCCTGCAACGTGTCGTTACCTTCCAGCCGTGGCAGCAGCTTCGCGTCCGGAAACTTTTCGCCCAGGTACCAGAGGATCGCGTCGGACTCGGGCAGCGCGAAGTCGCCGTCCGTCAGCACCGGAATCTTGCCGTGCGGGTTGATGCGCAGGAACTCGGGCTTGCGCGACTCACCCTTGGCGAGGTCGACGGGGACGAATTCGTACGGCGCCCCGATCTCCGCCAGGGCGAAGCGGAGCTTCAACGTGTTGTAGGACTTCGTGTTGACGTTCCCGTAGAGGTGGATCATGGGCCCGCGATCTAGCACCGAGAGCGCCCGCGAACCAGGGCGTGTACCAGGCTGATGACGGTTCCGTGACGATCTGACGGCGGCAGCGTTCGCCCGTGGACAGCCGACGGCGCCGGCGGTGATAACGGCCGCGTGGACGAAGTCTATCGTTTGTTCCCGACGCCGTTCATGCGCGCCCGGGGAACGCTGCATCCGGCGCTGGTCGCGCGCCTGGCCGAGCACTTCTCGAGCCAGGCGAAGAACGACAACAACGCTTCGACGAACCTGTCGCACACGACGATGTTGAAGCCGAAGGACAGCCCGCTGTTCGCGAAGGCGGCGGAGCTGATCGCGCCGAAGCTGGAAGACTTCGGCGTGCACCTGCTGGGCGAGCGGATGCGCTGGCTGATGAAAGAGATGTGGGTGAACGTGATGGATCGGGGCGGGCGGCAGGCGATGCACAACCACGCGAACAGCTTCGTCTCCGGCGTCGTCTACCTGACGCCCACGCACCCGGGATCGCAGACGGTGTTCATGAAGTCGCCCGGCGGCTACGACTTCATGCTGAAGAACGACCACCCGGGAACGACGCCCGGCGAATTCAGCGCCGACAAGTGGGTCAGCCCCGCGCCCGAGCCGGGCGACCTGGTGCTGTTTCCCAGTTACATCATGCATGCCGTGCCACCCAACCAGGGTGAACGGCGCATCACGCTGTCATTCAACGCCATCCCGACGCAGCTCGATTCATGGGGCTACGTGATCAAGCTGAGCTGAGCGCCGGCGCCCGCGCGCGGCGCCGGCGGGCGTCGCTGATCTTGATGACGGCGTCTGGATTCGCAGGGCTCGGCTATCAGATCGTCTGGATGCAGCAGTGCGCGCTGTGGCTGGGGCACGAGTCCGCCGCGGTGCTGGCGGTGGTGGCGGCGTTCTTCGGTGGGCTGGCGGTCGGTGCGTTCGCGCTCGGCGCGCGCATCGCGCGCAGCGCGCGGCCGGTCCGCTGGTACGCGGGCTGCGAGCTGGCGATCGCGGTGTGGGGCCTGCTGCTGATGGTGGCGATGCGGCCGTTCAGCGCGGCCGTGCTGCGCCTGACGGGCGTGCAGCCGGCGCCCGCGTGGCAATGGACGGCGGCGTTCGCCGCCACGTTCCTGCTGCTGCTGCCCGCCACGGCGGCGACGGGCGCCACGCTGCCGGCGATGGAGCGGATCACCACGCGGATCGAAGCCGGCGACGACCGATCCGTCGCCGGGTTGTACGCCGCGAACACGCTGGGCGCCGTCGTCGGCGTGCTGGCCGCCGCGTTCTGGCTGGTCCCCGGCGTCGGCCTGGCGCGTACGGCCGCGGTCAGCGTCGCGTTGAACCTGGCGTGCGCGTTCGCTTCGCTGGTCGTGTTTCCGCGCCGCGCGGTTGCA
>DATMZL010000310.1:0-10557 GCA_035607075.1 Polyangia bacterium | reverse complement strand
TGCAGCCCGTAGCGCGGCGCCACGAAGTACAGCCGCCCGCCCTCCGCGGTGACGTCGCCGACGCCCTCGATCCCCAGCCGCCAGCGAACGGTCCCGTCGCGGGTATCGAGCGCGTGCAGTCCGCCCGAATACGACGCGACGTACGTGACGTCGTCGCTGAACGCCGGCGTTGTGTCGACGTCGACGAACTGGTCGGACGCGCCCGCCAGAGACTTCGCCCACGTCACCTCGCCGGTCGCTGCTGACAGCGAAACGAAATACCCGTCCGCGAAGCCGGCCAGCAGCTGATTGCCGCGCAGCCGCGGGCCCGCGTAGCCGTGGATCGTGAACCCCTCGGGCATGTCGCGCTCGTATTGCCAGCGCCACTTTCCCGTCGCCGACTCCAGCGCGACGACGCGATCGGCGGTGCTGGCGACGTAGACCAGGTCAGAGCCGATCTCGGCGGGCCGCTCGATGGCGCCCTTGCCACGGTACGACCAGCGAATCGCGCCTTTCTTGGGATCGACGGCGTAGAAGCTGCCGTCGTCGGCGCCCACATAGACCTGCCCGCGCGCAGCGTCGAACCGCGCCTCGCTGTCGATACCACCCGACACGGCGGTCACCCAGTCGAGGTGGCCGGTCGCGGGAGCGACGCCGACGACCGCCCCGGCGCGCGAGCCGAGCACCAGGCGGCCGTCCGCCAGCACGCCCGACGCGCACTCTTCCGGCGCGGGCTCGAACAGACCGTGATCGTGCAACGTCGTCCGCCAGACGATCTGCAGGATGCCGGCGCGATGGGGCGGCGCCGCCGCCTCGTCGAGGCGGCGCACGGTGGCGGACGCGCAGCCGGTCGCGGCGACGGCCGTGATTGCCAGCGCGGCGACGCGAAGACGGTTCGGCCGCGTCACTTCAGCTCTAGCAGCGCGAGACGGCTCGAGATCTCTTCGCGCAGCGAGGTGGTCGGGTTCTTGTCGAGCACCTCGTGATAGATCTTCGCGGCCTCGCCCGGGTTGCCTTGCAACTCGGCCAAACGCGCCTCGTGGTAGCGCGCGCGATCCTTGTAGAAGTCGCCCAGCGACGCCGCATCCGTCCCCAGCTTGGCGAAGGTTTCCTTGGCCTCGGGCAGCTTGCCCTTGCGTTCCAGGGCGTACCCCAGGCCTTCGCGCGCCAGGAACTTCAAGCGCGCGTCCAGCCGGCTCGAAAGCAGCTTCTCGTAGGTCGCCTGCGCCTCATCCGCGCGGCCAAGATCCAGCAACAAGCTTCCGCGAACCAGCGCAGCCTCATCCGACAGCGCCCCGCGCTTGCCGAAGTGGTCGTCCAGGTCCTTCAGCGCGCCCTCGGCGCGGGCCTTGTCCGTCGGGAAGTGCGGGATGGAGTCCTTCGTGGCGGTCGCCCCGGGCGTCAGGTCGGCGGCTGCGATCTTCTGGGCGCGGTCCAGCGCGGAGGAGGCGCGCGCTTCGCGGCCCTCGTTCACATAGCTCGTCACGACCATCCCGACCACGACGGTGGCGAGCGCGCTGGCGCCGATCACCAGGGTCTTCGCGTTCTGGGTCACAAACCGCGACAAACGGTCGGACGCGATCTGCCAGAAGCCGACGAACTGGTCGGGCTGCTTGAGTGCTTTCTTGGAGAGCTTCTTGGTCGCCACGAGGACCTCGGGCGACGGGCTTAACAGACGTAACAACCTTGGTCAATTGAATCAGGAACCCTCAAAGGGGTCCCGGGCGCCCTCTTCTTGTATATTCGGCGCGGCGTGAGAACCACAGCCGTCGTGTTAGCGCTCGCCGTGTCGGCAGCGGTCGCGCGCACGGCGGCGGCCGCCGGCGAAAAGGAATGGCAGGTGGCGCTGCGCCTGGGCGCCGGCACCGTCAGCGTCGACGATCGCAAGCCGTGGGGCATCGCGGCCGGGCTGGATATCGAGTACGGCCTGACGGACGCGTGGGCGGTGCGCCTGTCATTCGAGGGGTCGCGGCACAGCGTCAGCAAGTCGAGCGAGATGGACATGCGCCCGGAGGGGACCATCCAGACCGACGCGGCGCTGATCGGCATCACCTACACGTTCGATGTGCTGCGCCTGGTGCCGTACGCCGACCTGCAGGCCGGCATCGCCCAGGTGCGCGGCGCGGTGGTCACGCCGCAGTCGTTGCTGGCCATGGAGCTGGGCGTCGGCGCCGACTACTTCGTCTCGCGGCGCGTGACGGCCGGGATCAGCTTCCACTACCTGTTCGAGCCGGCGGACCTGCTCTCGGATCCGTTGAACCTCGGCACGAATCCTTTTTCGTTCACCGCGACCGCGCGCGCTTCGTATCTGTTCTAAAGGGGGACCGCCCGGCGGCTTCCACCTCGCTGTCCTCGGCAAGCATACGCCGCCGCCTCTGCGTCCCCCCTTTCCCCCGCTGCTCGCCGCGGCTCCCAGCCATTCAACGCGATCGCGCGCGTTTCGTGTCTCTCTTGAACGCGGCCGCGGCCGCGGAGCCGCCGCGCTTTTTCTGGGCGTGGGCGCGGAAGACGAGGCGCACAGGCGTGCCTTCGAAGCCGTAGGCCTTGCGCAGCTGGTTGACCAGGAAGCGCCGGTACGAGTGGCCGATGTCGGCCGGGTGGTTGGTGCTGATGAACAGCGTCGGCGGGCGCACGCTGGCCTGCGTCGCGTAGTAGAGGCGCACGTGCCGGCCGGCCGGACCGGCGGGCGGCGGCTGGCGGGCGACGATGTCGGCCAGCAGCTTGTTCAACGCGCCGGTCGACACGCGCTTCGACGCCTCGCCGAAGATGCGCGTCGCCTCGGTGACGATGCCGGTCACCCCGGCGCGCGTGACCGCCGACGTGACGATGACAGGCGCGTAGGGGAGAAACGCCAGCGCCTCTCGCGTGGTCTGGATCTTCGCGTCCATCTCGCGGCGCCCGACCAGGTCTTTCTTGTTGAGGACGACAAGCGCACCGCGCCCGGACGCCTCGATCTCACCGGCGAGGCGCGCGTCCTCGGCGGTGGCGGCCTCGCGCGCGTCGACGACCAGCACGGCGACGTCGCAGCGGTCGATCTGATCGCGCGCCATCGCCGCCGACACGTGCTCGGCGCGCGTGTCGATCGATCGGCGCCGGCGCATACCGGCGGTGTCGACAAGCACGTACTCGCGGCCGCCGAAGGAGAACGACGTGTCGATCGGATCGCGCGTGGTGCCCGGCGCGTCGTGCACGAGCACGCGCTCCTCGCCGAGCAGGCAGTTCACCAGCGACGACTTGCCGACGTTCGGCTTGCCGACGAACGCGATCCGGATCGGCCGGCTCTCGTCGTCCCGGCGCGGCGCCGGCGAGGCGCGCGTCGCCGCCGCAGCGGCCTCCTCGGGCAGACGCGCGACGACCGCGTCGAGGAGCTCGCCGATGCCGCGCCCGTGGCTGGCCGAAACGGGGAAGACCTCGTCGAAGCCCAGCGAGAATGCTTCGCTGGCAGCCCCTGCCCCTTCGCGATCCACCTTGTTCGCGGCGATCAGCACCGGCTTGCCCGACTTGTGAAGCAGCTTCGCGACCTCGCTATCGACGGCGGTCACGCCCTCGCGCGCGTCCAGCACGAAGGCGACGACGTCGGCCTCGTCCAGCGCGCGCAGCGTCTGCTGGCGCATCGCCGCCAGGATGCCCGTCGCCAGCGGATCGAGGCCGCCCGTGTCGACGACGCGAAAGCGCGCCGTCCCCCAGTCGCAGATGCCGTAGCGGCGATCGCGCGTGATCCCCGGTTCGTCCTCGACCAGCGCCGGCTGGCCGCCGACCAGGCGGTTGAACAGTGACGACTTGCCCACGTTCGGCCGCCCGATCAGCGACACGAGGGGCAGCGAGTCGTCCTCGGCGCGCGCGCTCATGACGACGTGTATCCGTAGCGCGCGAGCGCGTCGGGGGAAATCGTCCAATCGGGGTCGACCGTGACGTGAAGCTTGAGGTGAGCGGGACGCTGCAACAGCTCGCTGATCGCGACGCGCGCGCGCGTACCCAAGTCGCGGATCATCGAGCCCTGGTGTCCCAGGATGACCGCGCGCTGGCCCTCGCGTTCGACGACGATGCTGGCCGAGATCACGACGTCGCCCTTGCCCTCGCGCTCCTGCCACTCGTCGATTACGATCGCGACCGCGTAGGGGATCTCCTGGCGCAAGCTCAAGAAGAGCTGCTCGCGAATCAGCTCGCTGGCGAGGAATCTCTCGCTGCGATCGGTCAGCATCTCGGGTCCGTAGAGCGGCGGCCCGGCCGGCAGCAGCGCCCAGAGCTCGCCGATCAGCCTGTCGACGTTGGTTCCCTTCGTGGCCGAGACAGGCACGATGGCGCGCAGGATCTCGTTCTTGCCCAGGCGCTCCAGCACCGGCAGCAGCAGCGTCTTCGCCTTCAGCGTGTCGACCTTGTTGACCGCGAGCGCGACCGGACGGCCCGCCTCGGCGAGCTGGCGCAGGATCGTCCCCTCGGGATCGCCTACGCCGCCCTTGCCGCCGCCGACTTGCATGGCGACGTCGACGTCGATCACCACCAGCGCCGCGTCGATCTCCTGAATCATGCCCATCGCCTCGCCGACCATGAAGCGGTTCAGCCCCTTCTTCGCGCCGTGCACGCCGGGCGTGTCGACGAAGACGATCTGGCCACGCTCGTGGTTGTAGACGCCGGTGATCCGGTTGCGCGTCGTCTGGGGCTTGGGCGTGACGATGGCAAGCTTCTCGCCCACGATGCGGTTGAGCAGCGTCGATTTGCCGACGTTGGGTCGGCCCAAAATGGCAATGGTGCCGGCAACGGTGCCCGCGGTGGTGTCCATCGAAGTGCGGTTCTATATCACGCGGGTGTCGTAGTATCCGGGGAGCATGCGCCTTCTGCTGACGCTGGCCGCCGTGACGCTGTTTTCGACCACGAGCTTCGCGGGGCAGCCGCTGACGCTCGCGCCCACGCCCGACGGCGGCATGGACATCCGCGACGGAAAGGCAGCCGTCGCGCACGTCGCCGTGAAGACCGCGGCGCTGCGGCGCGGCCAGGCGCGGCTGCGCGAGGTCGTCGTCGAGGGCCACCGCGTCGCAGAGCTGCGTGTCCCGGTTCGCGGAACCCCGACCGAGGAGGTCTGGGTCGGCGAGGTCGGCGGCAAGGCCGCCAAGACGCTGTGGTCCGGGATCGCCGGCCCGCGTGACATCGACGGAGAGACGTCGCTCGGCGTCGACGTCGACGCCGAGCGCGTGCTCGAGTTTCAGGCCGCAGCCGGCGTCACCCGCTGCGACGGGGTGCCGCCGCGCTTGTTCCCGCGGGCCTACGACTTCGACAGCGGGCGCTTCCGGCCGGTGATGTCGCCGCTACCCGAACCGGGCGCCGAGAAGCTGATCGCGCGGCGGGGCGACCCCGCGATGCCGACCGGCCGGCCGCTGGGCGGGTTTCATTGGATCGCCGCGTCCAGCACGCGCGCGTCGGGCAGCGACGCGCGCTCGCTCGGCGCCCCGGTCGAGCTGAACGACGGCGACGTCGCGACGACGTGGGCGGAGGGCACGGGGGGCGACGGGCGCGGCGAGTTCGTGACCGCGCGGACCACGGCGGGCGGCTACGCGATCCGCGGCCTGCGCGTGTTCCCCGGCGACGGCGCCAGCCTGGAGGCGTTCCGCGGCAAGAACCGCCTGCGGCGCTTCCAGATCGCGTTCGGACCGGCGCGCGAGCAGCGCTTCGACGTCGAGATTCCGGGCGATCTCGCGGCCGACGCCGCGCACTGGCGCGATCCATTCTGGGTGCCGCTGCCGAAACCGATGCCCGCGTCGTGCGTGACGGTCATCGTGACCGAGGTGGCGCTGGGCAAGGAGGCGTCGCCGCCCAAGAGCTTTGGCACCGCGGCGGTCGGCGATCTCGCCGTGTTCACGGAGCTGGACAGCCCCGACGGCGCCGAGCGCCTGGTGGCGGACCTGGCCGGCGCGCCCGACTGCGCCGCGCGGCTGCCGCTGCTGATCGGGCTGGGCCCGGCGGCCGTGCTGCCGACCGCGCAGGCGGTGCTGAGCGCGAAGGGCTACGCGCGCGAGTGCCTCGTCGAGGGCCTGACGACGCTGGAACCCGCGCCGAAGAGTCCCGTCGTGCTGGAAGCGCTGGCGGCGGCGGTCGCCGGCGCGACGGACAAGGAAGAGCGGATGGTCACCGCGGCGCTGGCGCACGCGAGCGCAGCGCCCGTGTCGCCATTGGCGGCGCTGCTCGCCTCGGAGAAGGCCGCCGTCGAGGATCGGGCGCGCGCGGCGCGCGTGCTGGGCGCGCTCGACGACGTGCGCGCGGCCGAGGTGCTGGTGGACGCGCTCGGGCGCGGCCCGGTGGCGGTGCGGGCCGCCGTCGTCAGCGCGGTCGCGAAAGCGCCGAAGCTGCCCAGCAGCGCCGTGCTGGCGGCGATCGCCGCGGGGCCGCACGACGGCGGCGCGCGCGAGGCCGACCTGCTGCGCGCCCTGCCCGCGGTCGTCAAGCGCGATCCCGATCGCCGCGCCGAGGCCGTCGGATCGCTGCGGGCGGCGCTGGCCCCCGAGCGGAGCTTCGAGGTTCGCGGCCGCGCCGTGATGGCGCTGGGGACATTGGGGGGCGCGGGCGATCCGGGCGCGCTGGCCCAGCTGCGTGAGCACGGCGACGAACCGGTGCTGCGGTACCTCGCGACGCGCGAGCTGGCGGCGCTGACGCCGGCGGCGGGCGCCAGCGTCGACGTTCGTCCCGCCCTGCGCGGCGCGCTCGCCGATCCGGATCCGCGCGTGCGCGAGACCGCGGCGCTGGCGCTGGGCCAGCACGGCGACAAGGAATCCGCGTCGGCGCTGATCGCGGGCGCGAAGCAGGAGCCCTGGCCGTTCGTGCGGCGCGCCGAGCTGGAGGCGCTCGGGCATCTGTGCACGGCGGGCTCGGGCGATCTGATGCTGCGCGCGGTCGCGCGCGACGTCGACGAGGTCCGCCGGGCCGGGCTGGTCGGCATGGTCCGCTGCAAGGACAAGCGGACGCGGACCGTGCTGTTCAAGGTCCTCGCCAACCAGAACGAGGCCGCGACGGTGCGCGAGCTGGCGGCGGCGCTGATTGGCGAATCGGGCGATCCGAGCGCGGCGGGGCTGCTGGCGACGACGCTGCGCAGCCTGGTCAACGAGGCCGAGGCCGATCTGGCACTGGAAGGCGTCGCCGCGACCGCGCTGCGCGCCCTCGCCCGCCTGGGCGGTCCCGACGCCGTCGGCGCCGCGGTCACAATGGCGGGCGACAAGCGCCACCCCTATCGCGCGGCCGCGATCGAGTCGCTGAGCACGCTGTGCGATCCGGTCGCCGGCCGCGCCACGCTGCGCGCGCTCGCCACCGGCAACGAACCCTCGCTCGCCGTCGCGGCGCAGAACGCCGAGAAGCACTGCGGCTGGCGGTAAGGGACAGGGACTCCGCGGACCCCTCACCCTAACCCCCGCTTCGCGGGGCGAGGGGACCGGATCGCCGAGCGAAGGTCCGATCTTTCTCCCTCTTCCGCTTGCGGGAGAGGGTCGGGGGGGTCGGGGTGAGGGCAAGCCGCTCTCGCTCGCCTCCGATCAGTCGGCGCTGGCGTCGTTTGGCGCGGTGCCGGCGTCGCGGAGGTCGACGTCTCCTGAGTGGTCTTCGTCGCCGAGGAAGGTGCCGGGCTCGTCGCAGCAGTTCGGGTACTCGCGCATCCGGTGCTCCAGGTGCGTGGTCGTCCCGCCGGCGGTCAAATCGACGATGCAGGTGCCGACCGCCTTCGGCGCGATCTGCATGTCGGTGCAGTCGGGGCGGATCGTGTTGTCGAAGTCGAAGGGCAGACAGCGGAAGCGCGCGCCGTCGCAAGCCGGGCCCGACAGCGCGACCTGCGTTATCGGCGCCGGGCTGCGCACGACCAGCCCCAGGACGGGCCCCGCGCAATCGCATGCGACGCGACATGAAGCGACCTGCGTCGCCGCGCCTGCAATCAGGGCCACGAAGGCGACGCACTTCATTAAGCGAGATTTCATGCATCAAAGATACGCCCGTCCGTTTCCAGCGCAGCGACCTACGTCACCCGGGCATTCCGGCTTGACCCGATCCATGAACTGGTCATACTGGCGGTATGACCGTGCACAAGATTGCGGTAAGCCTTCCGATCGAGCTCGTCTCCACCGCGCGACGAGCCGTCCGCCAACGACGAGCCGCCAGCGTGAGCGCCTACATAACGTCGGCGCTGGCCGAAAAAGCGAAGCTCGAGCAACTGGACGATCTTCTGCGCGAGATGCTCGCCGAGAGCGGCGGCGAATTGACGCCAGCCGAGAAGCGCGCCGCGGATCGCGCGCTGGGTGTCAGCCGTCGCGGCACCCACCGGCGTCCGAAAGGCGGCTGAGTGCGGGGCCTGACCCTCGACGCAGGCGCGTTGATCGCATTCGAGCGCAACGACCGAGCGATGGTCGCAATCGTTGCGCGCGCCGCCGCGCAGGGGATCCCGCTCACCGTACCAGCGGGAGTGGTCGGCCAGGTCTGGCGCGACGGACGCCGCCAAGCACGCCTGGCCCGCCTGCTGGGTTCCGACGTCGTCGAGGTCGAGCCACTCGACGATATCCGCGCACGCGCCGCCGGTCAGCTTTGTGGCGTCGCGGGAACACGCGACGTCATCGACGCATCCGTCGCCCTGTGTGCGCGGGCGCGCGGCCAAGGCGTGGTCACCTCGGACGTCGACGACATTCGTCGACTCGATTCGTCGCTGCGACTGGTCGCCGTCTAGATCAGCCCAGACCCGCGATCGCCGCCTTGAGGTCGACGTTCTGGGGTTCGATCTCGAGGCCGCGCTCGAACATGTTGCGCGCCTTCGGGATCTCGTTGGCGAGCACGTGCATGCGGCCGAGCATCAGGTAGACCTCCGCCTTCGAAACGCCGGCCGACTTCTCGTCGAAGTTCTGCAGCAGCAGCGACCGGTAGTACTTGCGCGCGTTGTCGAGATCGCCCGCGCGGAACGCCAGCCGGCCCAGCGCCGCCACCGTCGCGGGGTGGCTGGGATCCAACTTGTACGCCGCGCCGAAGCTCTCCGCCGCGCCCTTCAGATCGCCGCGCGCCTCCGACAGCGTGCCCAGCCGCGTGTGCCACCGGGCCGCGTCCTTGCCCCGGCGCGCCTTGGTCAGCTCGGCGACGAGCTCGCTCATGATGCGGGCCGCGTCGTCGATGCGGCCCGACCCGACCAGCGCGTCGGCCAGCTGCTCGCGGCCGGCGATCTCCTTCGGATCCAGCAGCACCAGCCGTTCCAGGTGCGGCAGCGCTGCCGTCGGCGCCCCGAGCGGCCCCGCGTACAGCCCCGCGATCTCCTTGAGCAGCCGCTTCTGTTCGTCCACGTCGGTCGCGGTCTCGAGCGCCAGCTCCAGCAACTGCACCAGGCGCTCGTCGTCCTTCGCCTCGCGCGCCATCTTCTCCAGCGCCGCCAGCGTCGGGCGGTGCGTCGGATCTGCGTCCAACGCGCGCAACAATGCCCGCTCGACCTCCGTCGGATCGGCTTCCTTCCGCGTCAGGATCTGCGCGTTGCGGAACTGGATCTCGGCGATCTCGCCGGGCGCCGCCGCGTTGGCTGCCGCCTTGTCCAGCGCCTCGCCCGCCTCGTCCCAGCGCTCGGCGTTCTCGTGCAGCCGCGCCAGCGACAGCAGCGCGCCGACGTTGGTCGGCGACACCTGCAGCACCTTCTCCAGCGCCTCGGCGGCGCTGTCCGGAGAATCCAGCTCCTTCTCCCACACGTCCGCGACCGCCACGCGCAGCGCGAGCTCGGCGGGTTTGCGCCCCGCCTTGCCCTCGGCGTCGGCGTGCAGGCCCAGCACTTCGACCAGATCGTACCAGCGCGCGTTCGTGCGCAGCAGGCGCTCCAGCTCCAGGTACGCGAAGCCGTTGCTCGCGTCAGCGTCGACGATCTGGCGCAGGAATCCGATCGCCTGATCGGCGTCCTGCAGCTTCTGCTCCGCGTTGCGCGCCAGCTTCAGCAGCACGGCGATCTGATCGGCGCCGAACGTCGCGCCGAAGCGGCGCATCAGCACCTCCTGCAGCGTCGACCAGTCCTCGCGCCGCTCCTCGATCGCCTCCAGCGCCGACAGCGCGATCGGATCGTCGGGCGTACCTTCCAGCGCCTCGCGGTACGCCTCGGCGGCGCCGTCGAGGTCGTTCATCATGCCCAGGCGCAGCTCGCCGACGCGCGACCACAGCGCCGCGCGGGCGCGCCGGTCCTCGGTGATGCGCGCGCGTTCGGCCAGCGTGCCCGCCATCTCCTCGACGTTGCCGGCCGCCTCCTGCAAGCGTCCCAGCTCGGCCAGCGCCTCGGCGTCGCCCTCGTCCGACGCGCGCAGCTTCTGCAGCGCCGCGATCGCGTCGCCAATGCCCGCCGCGCCCCGCCGCTCGTGCAGCTGCGCCGCCTCCAGCAGGCGCGTGCGGCGCGCCGTCGGATCCAGATCGGCCTCCGCGCGCTTCTCCAGAATCGCCGCCAGCCGCAGCTCGTCGCCCGCGGTTCGATACAGCCCCTCCAGCGCCTGCAGCGCGTCGACGTTTTCGGCGTCGCTTTCCAGGACGAACTGGTACAGCTGCTCGGCCGACGTCTGATCGTGGCCTTCGTTGTAGAGGCGTGCCGCCCGCAGCGCCAGCTCG
>DATMZL010000318.1:0-3049 GCA_035607075.1 Polyangia bacterium | reverse complement strand
CCGTTGATGGGTGAGGTGTTCGGCAAGATCAGCGGGTTCTTTCGGGAGAGCCCCGACGGGGTGAAGCGCGGCTTCGAAAGCGCGGTGCCACTTTCGATGGCGGGTCTGGCGGAACGGGCCTCTACACAGGAGGGGGCGCAGGACCTGCTTTCCACGTTCAAGGGCGGCCAGTATCCGCACCTGGACGCGAGCGAGCTCGGCCGCGCCGTGGCGGATCCCGAGACGGCCGCTGGCGTCGCGCGATCCGGCGAGGGTTTTCTGTCGCGGCTGTTCGGCAACAAGCAGCGCGGTGTCGTCGACAGCCTGGCGAGCAGCGCAGGCGTCAGCGCGTCGTCGGCGTCCAAGCTGCTCGGGCTGGCGCTGCCGATGGTGCTGGGCTTCGTCGGCAAGCAGGCCGTTTCGCGCAACATGGACGCCAGCGGCCTGCGTGGGTTTCTCTTCTCGCAGCGCAGGCAGATGGGAAACGTGCTGCCGGGTTCGCTGTCGCGTCTGGTCGGCGGCGACGCGGGAGCGCAGGCGGGCGTGACCGAGCGTCACCCCATCGCCTACGCTGAGGCGATCCCGAGGCACAAGCCGCGCATCGGGTCGTGGCTGGTGCTGGCGCTCGCGATCGTGGCGGCGCTGGTGTTGCTGATGTCGCGCCGGGCCGCGCGGCACGAGGCCCCGCAAGTTCCGAGCACGCCTCAAGCGGAGGAGTTCGCCCGGGTCTCGAGGCCGCTGGCCTTGCACGCCGGTAACATGAGCCCACTGTCCCAGGCGCTCAGCGGCGGAAAGTCGCTGCCCCGCCGCTTCGTGCTGAGCGAGCTGACCTTCCGCACGGACTCGGCGGACATCGATACGACCAGCGCGCGCGTGCTCGACGACGTGGCACAGGCGATGGCGGCCCATCCCGACGCGCGGATCCGCGTGGAAGGACACACCGACAACACGGGCGTGCGCGAGGCGAACCAGGCGTTGTCACAAGCGCGCGCCGAGTCGACGCGCGCGTATCTCGCGGGCAGAGGGATCGACAGCGCACGCGTCGATGCGGTCGGCCACGGCGCCGACCAGCCGCTCACTTCCAATGACACGCCGGAGGGCCGCGCCGCGAACCGCCGAACGGAGATCGTCGTCATCGAACGATGACATCCGCGCCGATCTGACCGATCATCGCGTCCATCGGGGATTGGCCCAGGAGGGACGCGTATGTCGAAGTCATCGAATCGGATCGGGACGCTGTGGGTCGCGATCGCTCTCGCAGCGAGCGCCTGCGGCGGGTACGCGAACGACGCGGACACGGAGACGATCAGCACCGACATCTTTCAAGGGACCAGCATCACCTCGACCGAGCTGGACCAATCGGGGCTGGTCGCGATCTACCACCCGAAGCTGCCGAGCTTCCCCAACTTCTACCCCCGGCCGTGCAGCGGCGTGATCGTCACCAGCAACGGTGGCCTGACGACGATCCTCACCGCGCGACACTGTGTCACGACCGACAATTCGCCCTTCGGGACGCTCGTGAACGCGTCCCAGTTGCGCCTCATGCGGACGCTGAGTCCGGGCGCGGCCAACCCCAATCCCCCGGCCGGCGCCATCACGCCGTCGTTGGTGATCGACAAGGTAGGTGACTCGAACGACGTGGCGGTGGTGTATGCGCAGGTCGACTGGACATCGGTCGGCGATAACCGGATCGGTCTCTACGTGGGCGATCCGCGTTCGCTGGTGGGCCTGTCGTTCACCGCCTACGGATACGGCATCAACGTCGCCGACGGCTCCTGCGGGAAAGACAACAACAGCAGCGGGGCCGGGGTCGCGCGCTCGGGCGCGTCCTTCACGGTCACCTCGGGCGCCGTCTGGCAAGACGGAGAGCCCAACTCCTACAAGTTCGGCGCCAGCGCTTCCAGTGGCGCGGCGCTTTACTGCGGCGATTCGGGCGGTCCCGACGAGCTCCCGTTCCCGGCCGCGGGGCGGACAGTCCTCGGCGTGCATCAGGAGGGCGCGACGACGGTCGGCGAAGTCGCCAGCACCGCGTTCGACTTCGGGGTGCAGAACCGGATCGGCGGCCTCTACCTGACGCCCGCCAGCCAGAGGACCAGCGACGTCATGGTCGGTGTCGACAGCAGCACAGCCGTCCTCAAGATGGTCGGGCGCACCAGCTTCGAGCAGACGACTGTCGCGTACGACGTCCCCACCAAGCTGCTGTGGATCAGCGGCTACGCGTGCGCCTCCGCGAGCAACGCGTCGCCGACCGCGCGCGCAGTCGATTGCAACGCCGCGGATACGAGCCAGCAGTGGGACGTGCGCATCAACGGTCAGCTCTACAACGCCGCGGCCGGGAAATGCCTGACGGCAGGCGCGTCGAATCTGGCGCTCGGTCCCTGCACCACGATCTTCTTCGGAAGGATCTTGTACCCGACCGCTTCGCTGTGGCTGTTTCACGCGCAGCCCTAGCGCGGGATGTTCCGCCGTCGCCAAACGACGTCTGACCGGCTGCAAGCGCTGGCGCCGTCGTTCAACGTCGGCTGGTGGGAGGACCGAGGTGTCGAGCACCTGGGCATCAAGATGCCGGGGGAGCGGCTCTACGAAAACGAACGGCAGCTGGCGGCCGTGCTCGACCACCCGGACGTCCGCCTCGTTCGTCAGGTCCGCGCCCCTGACGTCGCCGACCGGTCACTTGGGCACGACGCCCAGCGGCGGCCGCGACGCCTCGATCACCTGGAGCTTGTCCTCGACCTGCTGAACGCCAGTGGAGCGACGTGCGATTTCGATCGCGCGCTGCCGCTCGTCTTCAGACTGCACGGTGCCGTCCAGGGTCACCACGCCGTTCATTGTCGTCACGCCGATATCGGTGTGCCTGAGCGTGTCGTCCCGCTGGTACTTTCCGGAGACGTCCGCGCTGATGGCACCGTCGGACACCGCGCCCTGTGCCGTCTTGCTTCCCACCTTCAGCTGATTGTCGACGCGCGCGACGCCTTCGGTGCGCGTGATGCGCGCCGCCTTCGCGCGTTCCGCGGCGCTATCCACCGTCCCGGTCAGCGTCGCGACGCCGTGACTGATCCAGACGTCGATG